>JABMQK010000137.1 GCA_013203265.1 bacterium
AATCCTGGAGAACCAGAGTTTCATCAGGCGGTTGCCGAAGTATTAGATTCATTAGGGCCTGTTGTTAAGAAACATTCTGAGTTTGAAGAGGCTGCTATTCTAGAAAGGATAGTTGAGCCAGAGAGACAGATTATTTTTAGAGTTCCCTGGCAAGATGATAAAGGCAAAGTGAATGTCAATCGTGGTTTTAGGGTGCAGTTTAATTCAGCCCTCGGCCCATATAAGGGCGGTATTCGTTTTCATCCTTCAGTCTACATCGGAATTGTAAAATTCTTAGGATTTGAACAGATACTTAAGAATTCTTTGACTGGATTGATGATGGGTGGAGGAAAAGGTGGTTCTGATTTTAATCCAAAAGGAAAATCAGATTCTGAGGTAATGCGTTTTTGTCAAAGTTTTATGAGTGAACTTTTTCGTCATATCGGTGCGGATAGTGATGTGCCCGCGGGTGATATTGGAGTTGGTGTTAGAGAGATTGGTTATATGTTTGGACAATGGAAGAAACTTACTAAATTATTTAATGGTGTGCTTACAGGTAAAGGGCTCGATTTCGGAGGTTCTTTAGCAAGGACTGAAGCTACTGGATATGGCTGTGTCTATTTTTGTGAAGAAATGTTAAAAGAGCGAAAAGAATCTTTTAATGGCAAAACAGTTGTAATATCTGGTTCTGGTAATGTGGCTATATATGCCCATGAAAAAGTCACTCAGTCGGGAGCTAAGGTAGTTGCAATGTCTGATTCAAATGGGTTTATATATGATAATCAAGGTATAAATTTAGATACTGTCAAACAGCTTAAAGAGGTAGAGCGTAAGCGTATTAAAGAGTATATTAAGGAACATAAGTCAGCCAAGTTTACCGAAGGAGGTATAGATATTTGGAATGTTAAGTGTGATGTAGCATTACCTTGTGCAACACAAAATGAATTGGATGGAAAGGCAGCAGAAAAATTAGTTAAGGATGGATGTATAGCTGTGGCAGAAGGTGCAAATATGCCTTGTACACCTGGGGCGGTAAAAGTATTCTTGGAGAATAAGGTTTCCTTTGGTCCTGGTAAAGCTGCCAATGCGGGAGGAGTAGCTACTTCTGGTTTAGAGATGGCTCAGAATTCTCAACGTATTGCTTGGAGTTTTGAGGAAACTGATAATCAATTACATCGGATTATGGTAGATATTTACAGGTCTGCTAAAGAAGCTGCTGAGGAATACGGAACGCCAGGTAACCTTGTTAATGGTGCTAATATCGCAGGTTTTATTAAGGTAGCTAGGGCAATGATTGCTCAAGGATTGGTTTAATCATTAGGATATAGATAAGCAAAATGCCGATAAACAAAAAAGGCCCCTAAAATTAGGGGCCTTTTTTGTAGGTGATAGGCCTCATAGCTTTCGCTATCCGGCTAACCTCCTTGGTTAATTTTCTATAGAAAGGTTAACATATTTTTTACCAGAATTCAAGGCTGGGCAGCAGAAAAAAACCTTTAGCATTAAAGCTTAGCTGGAATAACTTTATTTAGAGTAACGGCAAATACTTTTTGATTTCATGCTGCGTAATCTGAATTCGATATTCTTCCCATTCTTTCTTTTTGTTAAACAGAAACCGCGAAAAGATATGTTCGCCTAATGTCTCCTTAACAAATTTGCTTTTTTCCGTTTCTAAGATAGCCTCAAATAAGTTTCCCGGAAGAGAGGTAAGGCCTCGGCGTTCGCGTTCTTCCATAGCCATATGATAGATATTTGGTTCAACAGGAGATGGGACAGGGTATTTCTTTTCAATACCTTCAAGCCCAGCTGCCAGCATTACCGCAAATGCCAGGTAGGGATTGCAAGCCGGATCTGGACAGCGTAGTTCCACTCGTGTTGCCTGTTCATTTCCTGGTCGATATAATGGGACTCTAAGCAAAGCAGTGCGGTTTTTCTGTGCCCAGGAAGCATAAACAGGTGCTTCGTAACCTGAAACCAATCTCTTATAAGAGTTTACCCACTGGGCAGTTAATGAGCAGATTTCTCGTGCATGTTTTAGCTGTCCAGCAATAAATTGTTTGGCAATAGTAGAGAGATGATATTTGTCTTTTTTATCATAAAAGGTATTCTTGGTACCCTTAAATAACGATTGATGCGTATGCATGCCTGAGCCATTTACGCCAAAAAGTGGTTTAGGCATAAAGGTAGCATACACACCACTTTGTTGAGCTATTTCTTTAATGACATATTTACAGGTTATGACGTTATCCGCAGCAGTGAGTGCGTCACGATACTTGGGGTCAATCTCATGCTGCGAAGGTGCTACTTCATGATGAGAGGCTTCCATAGGTATACCCATTTCTTCTAGCATTCTGATAGTTTTATTTCGTAATGTATTGGCTAAGTCATTGGGTATCAATTCAAAATAAGAGCCCTCATCAATAATCTCTGGTTTTTTATCAGTCTTGAAATAAAAATATTCTATTTCAGTTCCTATATAATAGTTAAGACCTAACTTTTTAGCACGCCCTATCGCACGTTTTAAGACATAACGTGGATCGCCAGGGTAGGGGGAGCGGTCAGGATTTAGGATATTACAGAACATCCGGGCAGTAGGGTTTGTTTCCATGGTCCAGGGGAGTATTTTGAATGTAGTAGGATCTGGTTGGGCGATGATATCACTTTCCTCTGCTTCGGCAAAGCCGGTAACAGATGAACCATCAAAGCCTTTCCCATGCTCAAGGGCTTCTTTAAGTTCACCTTTGGTAATAGAGACGCACTTAAGAATCCCTAAGATATCCACAAACCATAATTGGATAGTTTTTACAGCGTAGCTATTTACTTTTTTTAAGACTTCTTTTATGGCCGTTTTCACGATCTTGGCTGTTTTAGGTATTTTTATCCCCGTTGCTTTTTCCATCTCCTCAGATATCTTTTTAGAGAGGAGTTGACTTTTCGGGATTATATATTGTATTCCTGCACGCTCAGCAGCTAAAGTACCATTTTTTATCCTATTGATAACCGCTTGTCTGGAGATTTTTAATATCTTTGCGGCTTCTGTGGGACTTAAATATTCTTTTTTCATTTTGTTCTCCTTTAATGAGCCCGCCAATGAAACAGTGGCGGGGTAAGTTCCAACAGACGACTTAGTTTCACCACCGCTCACTAAGTCGTATTGTCACTTGTCAATTGTAAAGTATACCATAGTCTTTACACTTGTCAAGTATTTTTTTATTATTTTTTAGCGAGTTTATTTTACAAAAATAGGCTTTTTATTAATAAAAACTCTTATAATAACAATTTGAATAAGTTATTTTAAATGTTGCAATTACCATAGACTTTTATTATAATATGTAATGTTTAAACACCCTGCCAATTATGAGGTTTGAAGTTAGGCCATTGTATACATTGCTAAGATATTTATAAAATCCAAAATAATAGATTTTGTGATTATAGTTGCATAGAGGTAAGCTATGATTAATAAGATAGGTTTTGATAATGAGAAATATTTAAAGCAACAGTCCTTGGCCATTTTAGAGAGAGTTAAGAAATTTAACGATAAATTATACCTTGAGTTTGGCGGTAAGATTATCTTTGACTACCATGCCTCGCGAGTCTTGCCGGGGTTTGACCCTAACGTTAAAATGAGGTTACTGCAGAAACTTAGTGATAAAGCTGATATCATACTTTGTATTTATGCGGGAGATATTGAAAGACGAAAGTTAAGAGCAGATTTTGGTATTACCTATGATGTGGATGCGATGAAATTAATCGACGACTTAAAAGAGTGGGGAATACAAATTAGAGCGGTAGTGATAACCCGTTTTGAAAATCAGCCAGCAGCAAAGATATTCAAGAATAAATTAGAGCGCCGGCATATAAAAGTATATACGCATGGTAAGATGAAAGGTTATCCTGCTGACGTGGATGTAATTGTAGGCGATGACGGCTTTGGAAAGAATAAATACATCGAGACTGAAAATCCTCTAGTCATAGTAACTGCACCCGGCCCGGGTAGTGGTAAGCTATCAACTTGTCTTTCTCAATTGTATCATGATTACAAAAGAGGTATAAAATCTGGATATGCTAAATTTGAAACATTTCCTATCTGGAATATACCTCTTAAACATCCTGCAAATGTGGCATATGAAGCAGCCACGGCTGATATTAGAGATTTTAATCTGGTAGATCCTTTTCATTTAGAGGCTTACAATAAAACAGCTATTAATTACAATCGTGATGTAGAGATATTTCCTGTGCTTAAGAGAATGTTAGAGAAGATAACTGGAGACGAATCGCCTTATAGTTCTCCTACGGATATGGGTGTGAATTGTGCTGGTTTTGGAATAATTGATGATGACGTAATACGGGAAGCGGCAAGACAAGAGGTAATAAGGAGGTTTTTTAGCTATTCTTATGAATATGCTTTGGGTTTTGCAGATAAGGAAACGGTAGAGAGGACAGAACTTCTTATGGAGGAGCTGGGAGTTAAACCAACAGACAGAAGGGTAGTTGGTTTTGCTCGACAGGCTTCTCAAGAAGCGCAAAAAAAGAAGAAAGGTAATGAAGGAATTTTTTGCGGTGCAGCTATAGAACTAAAGGACGGATCAGTTATTACCGGTAAAAATTCTCCTCTTATGCATGCAACCTCAAGTTTGATTCTTAATGCCATAAAGCATCTTGCGGAGATTCCAGATAAAATACATCTACTCTCTCCCAATATCTTAGATTCTATTAGAAACCTGAAAGAAAATATCTCAAACAGAAAAATAGTTAGCTTGGATTTAGAGGAGGCGCTGATCGCTTTAAGTATAAGTGCGGCTACAAGCCCTGCTTCTCAGTTAGCTATGGAGAAGTTAAAAGAGCTTAAGGGCTGTGAAGTGCATATGACGCATATTCCCACCCCAGGTGATGAAGCTGGTTTAAGACGATTAGGAGTTAATACTACTATCGAGCCAAATTTTTCTTCCAAATGGCTTTTTGTGACATAAGATTTAATAAGAGTTCCAATCCGCATTATTATGCCAAAATATTCCTACAAAGCCTACATTGATGCCTTAAGCAAAATAAGCAAGGCTATAACATCAGAATTTTACCTTGAGGATGTGCTTAAGCTTATTGTTACATTAACAGCGAATGTAATGAAGGCAAAGATATGTTCTCTGTGGATACTTGATCAGAATACACAAGAACTGAGAATAAGGGCGACTCAAGCAATGAGCAAGGAATATTTACAAGATAGAAGCCTGAAAGTAGGAGAGGGGATAGTCGGTTCGGTGGCGAAGGATAGAAAACCCATAATTATCGCCGATGTATTAAAAGATTCTAAATACAAAGAAAAGAAGTTAGCCAAAAAAGAAAATTTGGTTTCTATGTTGAGTGTGCCGATGTTGGTAAAAAAGAGAGTCATCGGTGTTGTCAATTGTTATACAACAATTCCCTACAAGTTTACCAAAAGTGATATAGACCTTTTAAGCACAGTAGCCAATCAGGCAGCGGTAGCTATTGAAAACACAGAGTTATTGGTTAAGACAAAAGTAATTCAGGAAGAGTTGGAGGCAAGAAAAAAAACCGAGAGAGCAAAAGGCATATTAATGAAGGAACAGAATCTAACCGAAGAGGAAGCCTACAACTTAATAAGAAAATCCAGCATGGATAGACGTCTCCATATGAAAGATGTTGCAGAGGCTATAATCCTTACTTATGAAATTAAAAAGTCTTGAAAGATAGCGTTATTTGTTTTTATTTTTTTCCTTTCCTGCGTGTCATAAATTTCAATAGAAAATTTTTGTGTTTAAGCTAACTTTATTAAGTTGATATGAAAAAGAGTCTTGTTGTCGGCATATTAAGAGAAACTAAAGAAGGGGAGCGGCGTGCTCCACTTATACCCTCTGATGTGGAATGGTTGATTAAAAGGGGCATTTCGGTTGAAGTTGAATCTAATCCTAAGCGAGTTTTTAGTGACAGTGAGTACAAAAAAAACGGAGCCAAGGTCTTAAATAGATTTCAAAAAGCTTCTTTATTGTTAGGTATCAAAGAACCGACACTTACTAATTTATATCCCCACAAAGTTTATATGATATTTTCTCATACTACGAAGGGCCAATCTAATAATATGCCGTTACTTAAAGGCTTCCTTAAAAATAATATTACTTTGATAGATTATGAGAAAATCGTTGATCTACATGGTAAGCGTATTGTCTATTTTGGTAGATTCGCAGGAGTCTGTGGATTGGTCGATAGCTTACATTATTTAGGAAAAAGATTAGAGTATGAGGGAATAAAGAATCCCTTCTTAAAAATTAAACCAGCCTACAAATATAGCTCTTTTAAAAATGTAAAAA
Source organism: bacterium (assembly GCA_013203265.1). Classification (GTDB taxonomy): domain Bacteria; phylum Omnitrophota; class Gorgyraeia; order Velamenicoccales; family JABMQK01; genus JABMQK01. The sequence continues at coordinate 6,303 of JABMQK010000137.1, forward strand.
AGGCTATGATAGAAGTGGATCGTTGTATTCGCAGGCAAGGATTTGATAAAAGGATATCTCCTTTTATTATTGGTATTACTGGGCACGGTAATGTCTCTATGGGTGTCCAGGAGATTCTTGAATTGTTGGATCCAGTAGAAATACATCCAAAGGATATGTTACAGTTTGTTAGGCATAAAAAAGGAATGATTCATAAGTTATATAAAATTGTTTTTCTTAAGGAAGAAAAATTTCGCGCTAAAGATAGAAGAAGGTTTCATTATGAGGAATATCTTAAAAATCCAAAAAGGTTTGAATCAAACCTTGATATGTATCTGCCACATTTAAATATTCTTATTCATGCAAGTTTTTGGGATAGGCAATATCCTCGAATGGTGACTAAGGAAATGGTTTGTAAATTAGCTCGAAAAAAGAATTTTCGCTTAAGATTTATCACTGATATATCTTGTGATATTAATGGTTCAATTGAATTGACATATAAGGCAACATCGTTTTCTAGCCCAACATTTACTTATGATTCTAATAAGAATATATTTATCGACGGATATAAATCACGAGGAATTACTGTCTTGGCGATAGATAGTCTTCCATCAGAACTACCAAAGGACGCCTCTATAGAATTTAGTTCTCTTGTCCGTAATTATGTTTATCAGATTGCAGCTTATGGAATAAATAATGTTACCCATCACATTGATTTAGCGCAAGAAATTCGTAAAGCTATTATTACTGAAGGCGGCAGATTAACAAAAAGGTTCAGCTATTTAAAAAGATATATTTCTGTCTAAAGTGATAAGTACTCATCCTTTAGGGAACTTCGTTTTCTAATGGGGGACAGCTAAGTTTAGAAAGTATTAATATGTCAAAGAGAAA
>JABMQK010000138.1 GCA_013203265.1 bacterium
CAATATCTTTGCGGTTATTTCAGGTTCAATAGAAAAACCCTCTGACCTCAATTTTAAATTCTTTATGACTTCTTTACGAAACAATTTGTACCCCGTCTCCATATCAGAGAGAGTGGTATTGTATAATATGCCGGTTAAGAAACTTAAAAACTCATTACCGACTTTATGCCAAAACAGATACATTCTTTGCGGCTTACCTCCGATTAGCCTTGAGCCATAGACTACATCGGCGTAACCATCTTTTATGGGTTTTAACAGTTGGCTATATTCATTCGGGTCGTATTCTAAATCAGCATCCTGATTGATGATAATGTCTCCTGTAGCTTGCTTAATCCCTTCGCGCAGAGCCGCGCCTTTACCCCTATGTTCCTTAAGATAGAAAACCTTAATTTCATATTTTGAGCTTAATTCTTTTAGAAGTTCCCTGGTTCCGTCCGAAGAAAAATCATCAATAACAATTATTTCATCTGCTATCGCGGTATTTTTAATCCTTTTAATAATTTCCTCAATTGATTTTATTTCATTAAAAACTGGCACAATAACTGAGACTTTCATCATTTTCTCCTAATTTTTGTTATTACGTTATTTCTTAGTTTATGAGGCCGCTGAAAAACTCTTAAAAATACGTCAGCGGCCTCCATATCTTCAAGGGCCGAGGCCTCGCTCGCCTCGCTGAAGCTTAGCGAAACGGGCCAGATTGATTTTTAAATCAGGCGGGCTAATCCTTTATCTAATAATTCCTGATTTAAAAAAATCCCCTCTTCTAATACTTTCTGTGGGTCGTCTTCTCCTTCAAGGCCTGCCTGCCGACGCTTTAGTGGCAGGTAGAATATATCCGAAAGTGGCCTACTGTATTTATCTAGACTTGTGCTGCGAATTATTATAAATGAGGCCTTGCTTAATGTGGCCTCAACAAATTCTTTGGCCTTTTGCCCCTTTTGCGTGGAAATCTCAGGCGCGTCAATTCCACGAAACCGCAATTTTTGACGCGCCCAGTTCTTAAACCCTAAATCAATATTCACCCAAATAGTATCTGCGTCTATTACGCTTTCCACAAAGGCCTTGTAGGTGTAGAGCTGTTTTTTAGTCGCTTCTGAAGTTTTAAATTTGTAACCAGAATCTGTTTTTCCGCCACAAACATTGGCGCCTGCCTGCCCCGTATAAAGCTCTGCTTTTGACGGGGCCTGCCGGACAGGTAGGGACCCGCCAAGATTTTTGGCGGGAATAGACTCCACAATCTGCCCATCCTTTGGGTCTTTTAGTCCTTTAAGTTCTTTTTCTTCCCAAAAGTCAAATCCGCAGTCAATTAAGAGTTCTGTGCTTTCAGGGGTAATTCTTTCTGGCTTGATTAATTTGTAGGTGTAGAGTTTACCCCGTACAAGCTTTAGCTTTGTACGGAACGTGCCACTGGTTAGAGGGGGTTGATTAGTTAAATCTTGAAGCTGTAATTTGTAGATTCGTATTACATCTTGAAGTTTCTCAACACTCCAATTTTCTTTGACCGCCTGCTTTAGAAAAAAGCCCTTTTTTTGTTTGTCTTTAACGCTAATCAGGGCACGGCACTGCGACCAGCTCAAATTTATACACGTGTATAAATTTGGGAATGTTCTGTAAAACTCAGTTGTTTGGTACAAAAGACTTTTGTCAGTGTCAAGATCTATAGCAAGAAGTATAAATATCCTCTTGCCGTAACCAGCCCTGTTTTGGCTTTCAAGAATATGTTTAGTTATAAGTTTGCCTGCTTGCCAATAGGTCTGGAGTTTTTGTTTCTCAACCGCAGCTTGGGCTTTAAGAAGGCCTTCAATTAGGAGGCTTTTGAGGTCCTTAACAAGCTTAATATAGGATTTACTGAGAATTTCTGTTTTAGGCATATTTTAATCTTGAGTCTTAAGTCCTAAGTTATAAATTCTGCCGCCTAATTTCTTAAAAAATGCGTAAATCATTCGGCTAAGCTCAACGCCTTCTTTTTCTAAGATATCTATCTCTTCTTTCCCTTTATATAAGTTTAATGTAATTATTAATTCCGGGCAGGTTAATACTTCATTGCGGGAACGATAAGCATAATTAATAAACAGAGCAAATTCTTTATTTGAACTACAACCCGCGCCTTCGGAAATATTAAGTGGTATCGAAGATACCGCTCTTCTGACTTGCGATACTAAACCATATTTTTCATTTGTAGGCAATTTTGCGGAGAATTTATATATCCTTGTGGAATATTCAATTGCTCGTTTATATATGTCTAAGTTTCTAAAACAGCTTTCAACGCAAAGCATAAGCGAAATGATCGAAGTATTTTCGCCACAATACTTCCGAGGAAGAGAATTGGTTTGTCCCTAAAAAATAATCCACAACCGCTTCGCGCAGGCGGGTAAGTTCTTTAATGCGCGAGGGCGCCTTAACAACACCCAACGTTAAATCAATTAATTCCAGTGCCCGGTAGGTAGCTGCCTTGGAGTAATCCCGGTTATCTTTTTTC
>JABMQK010000001.1 GCA_013203265.1 bacterium
ATTTTTCATGGTAAGGAATCGTCTTTAGTTGGAATATTTTTATCGATAAAGTTTTTTGCCTCGGATTATTCTAAGGGAAAACGGTCTTGTCGTACTCGCATTCGGGAGATAACCGAAACAGGCCTTATATATGATGTTGAGGCTATGGATAATACAGGAAGAGTTACAGAGCGGATAAGCGGCGTTGAGAAGTTAAAAGGGTTGGGTGATGTCAGTGATTTATCTGAGCCGATTTGGGAGCTTTTAAGGGAGAATCCAAGACAGGCGGAGATTAAGCGTCTCTTAAGTTATCACGATAAGCTTATATTGGCACAAGTACCCATCTCACTTATTCAGGGTGCTTTAGAAACTGATGAAAATGGATTATTGTCTGAACAGCTTGCAGAAGAAGAGAACAAGCAATATTACAAATTAAAGCATGCAAAGCGACGCTTGGAGTGGTTAGCAGGCAGGATTGTCTCTAAAGCTGCAGTACGAATATATCTTGATAAAGGCGGCCTACTTCCTTCTGATATTATAATCCGAAGTTTACCGAGTAACTCCCCCTATATTATTATCGATCAAGAAGGTGTCTCTACATCTTTGCCATATATCTCTATTTCTCATAGCAATGATATTGCTGTGGCTGTTGCTGCACAGACTAAGGGAATTGGAATAGATGCGGAAAAGATTAATGATTCTATTTTAGAAATTGCTGATGAATTTTCTGCAGAGGATGAGTTAAAGTTAATTATAGCTCGTACTGGGTTTATGAAAGTGGCAGCCTTGACCAGCATCTGGGCAATGAAAGAGGCATCTCTCAAGGCGGCTGGACCTGAGGTTTGTTTGATGAAAGAGCTTATTCTTAAGAAAGCCGGGACGCAGGGGAATTATATAGTTTGCGAGTTTCACCATTCAAATATAGGATATGTGAAATCAGTTGCGTTTCAGAGTAATGAGTATATTTATGCAGTGAGTATATTGGCAGAAAGAAAGATGTAAATGTGTAAGGTAACAATTGATAACCTAATCGAGATTTTTGAGGAAGTCATTGATATTACCGGAATTAAGATAGATAGCAACGCTGTATTAGGTGAAGATATCCCTGTTGATTCTACGGAGATGTTACGGATTCTATCGCGCATCGAGTCCCGATATCGGTTCCGGTTTGAACCGATAGATGTTTTGGGCATGAAGACTTTGGGAGATGTTTTCAAGGTGGTTCGGCGAGGCGCAAATACAGGATGTTAGAAAAGCCTTTTTAGCAGCAACGGTTAAATAGAAACATAAGCCAGGGAATAAATTTATGTTTGATAAATTAATAATACTACAAAAAGCACTAGGTTTCCATTGTCAACTGTATAAAATGAGAAAATACCTTTGGCTTAATCCCACTCAGCTAAAGGAGCTTCAGAAACATAAACTTAAAGCGTTAGTGACTCATAGTTATGATAAAGTGCCCTACTATAAAAGATTATTTGATTGCGCAGACATTAAACCAGAAGATATTAAGAGTGTAGACGATTTACGAAAGATACCAATTACTTCTCGAGAAACCCTCCAAGCCTTACCTATGGAGGAAATAGTTACGAAAGGTACTAGTATTGCTCAATGTATAAATTTAAGGACTAGTGGTTCAACAGGTAGGCCTTTGAATATCTTTATTAGGATCAGGGATCAACGTAGCCCAAGGAGATTGTATGATTTAAGAATGCATTTTGAGAATGGGCGCAAGCTCAAAGATAAAGTATTTGCTATTACTATGCCATATAATTTTTTACAAAAGCAATGGTTTCATCCTTGGTTATATCGCTTAACAATTTTAAGAGAAAAATATATGTCAGAAAATGAAAACACAGATTCTATTCTAAATGAATTGTCGTTTTATAAACCCGATATTATCTTAAGTTATCCTTCAATAATTAAAGAAGTAGCGTTACGGATTGAAGGAAGAAAAATTAAAGGAATAAATCCTCGAACAATATTTTCAACTGGTGAAATATTGAGCAAGAAAGATAGAGTATTTATCAGTTCGACATTGAAAACAGAGGTATTTGATTATTATGCTTGTAATGAATGCGGAATAATTGCTTGGGAATGCAAGACGCACAATGGCTATCACATTGATAGCGATAATGTCATTGTAGAATTAGTTAAAAATAATATGCCTGTTCCGATAGGCGAGGAAGGTGAAGTTGTTATTACAGCCTTTAATAACTATACTATGCCCTTTATAAGATATAGACTTGGCGATATTGCTGTTTTTTCTAACGAAAGGTGTCCTTGTGGCAGAAGTTTCCCTTTGATAAAAGTTTTAAAAGGAAGGGTTGCGGATAATCTTATTTTGCCCGACGGAAGAAAGGTTTCTTACCACTTATTGATAAATAAATTGGATAGCATAATGGGAATAGTCATGTACCAGATTATTCAAGAAAAATTAGATAAAGTTAAAATACAAATTGTGAGGAATGAAAAGTTTTCTTCTGATACTGTGAGTCAAGTTAAAGAAAAATGTGAAGAAACACTAGGCAGTGGTATAGATTTAGCAGTCGAAATAGTAGAAGATATACCAAGAAGTGAAACAGCTAAGTATAAAACTATTGTTTCCCATTTATAAGTAAAAAATGCGCCTAACAAAATTGGAATATGAATTATTCAATAGAAACAGCTAATCTATCCAAGACTTTTACTCATAGCAAAAAGTTAGGTTGGCCTTGCTTTTCAATGAAAAAGGAAAAAACAATAGCCGTTAATAGCGTGAGCTTAAAAATTCAAAAAGGGGAATTTTTCGGTTTGGTGGGACCAAATAGTTCGGGCAAGACAATTTTCCTTAAATTATTGGCTACACTCATTCCGCCTACAGATGGAAAGGCCTACGTAAACGGATATAGCGTCACAGAAAATACAAAGAAGGTTAGAGAATCAATTGGTTTATTAACGAGTGAGAGTCGTAGTTTTTACTGGCAATTGACAGGAAGGCAGAATTTAGTTTTTTTTGCTGGCCTAAAACAGTTTTCACTTAAGGATGCCAGCAGAAAAATAGATCAATTGGCGTCGTTATTAGAAATAGAGCGATATTTAGATAGAAGATTTTTGGAATATTCTTCTGGGATAAAGCAAAGGCTTTCCATCGCGAGGTGTCTGCTTGGAAATCCTCAAGTGTTGTTACTGGATGAACCTATGAAGAGTTTGGACACCAAAGGAGCTCAATATTTAAGGACTTTGTTTAAGAAAAGGCTTATCAATAATGATGATAAGACTATACTATTTACCTCGCATAGTTACCAGGAGGCCGAAATTCTTGCTGATAGATTAGCTACAATAGAGGATGGTTTAATTACATTCTGCGGGTCACCGGGAGATAAGAGCAAATGAAACGAGAGATAGCTGCCTTTATAAAAAAGAATTATCTTATTTTCTTGAGCTGCAAGTTTATTTATAGTTTAAGATTCTTTATAGCACTATTGTTTTTAGTGTGTATTTATATCGCGTCAGGTCATTTCTCTGATAAAGCCACTACTTTATATTTAGACGGATATAGTATATCTTATTTCCTTTTTATAGCTACTGGGATAATATATTCAGCCTATACTTTAGCAGTGCTTACTGAATTCTCGATTAAGATATCAGAAGAGCGAAAGGCCGGTACTCTAGAAGCGATATTGGTAAACCCAGCCGGTGTTACAAAAATAATGTTTTCGATTTATGTGTGGAGTTTTATTTTTGTTTTTGTGGGAACCATGCCAGTTCTCTTATTTGTAATATATACACTATGGGATGCCTTGTTGGGTTCAGATATTTGTGCTCTTATCGGTATTTTTTTACTGTCCATGGCAGCGTTTACGGGACTTGGTATGCTATTGGCTAGTTTTGTTCTTGTATTTGAAAGGGGTAGCTTTTTAGTACAGTTAGTTAACTATTGCTTAAGGATTCTTGGAGGAATCTATATTCCCTTTAGCTTCTTGCCAAAGGATCTACGAATAATATCTTACTTTTTACCGAGCACTTTTGGCGTGAGGGCTTTTAGAAAGATTTTGTTTGGGAAATCCAGCCTTGCCAATATAATGCCTGAAATAATGGCTCTTTTGTTATTTTCAGCAATTGTTTGGCCTTTGGCCGTTATCGTCCTTAAATTCACTTTGAAGAAAGCGCGAGAAAAGGGCATTTTATCGGCTTATTAGAAAATTACGTTGTTATTTTATGTAAAAGTAAACTTTCCGTTGGTATATTAATGTTTGGCACAGCCTAATGTCTTACTCTAACATTATAAATAGCATCTTATTAAATTTTTTAGAATATAAAAGAAGAGGCTTAATATTGGCGGGCTTCAGGTTTATTAAACGTTGCATACTTTCACGTTTAGGTGTATTGCAGTTAAGTACTATATTTATATGCCCTTCACATGAATGCAATAGCGATTGCGCACATTGTTATGAAAAATTTTCTCACGAAAAATTACGTTGCTCTTTAACAACCCAGCAAGCCAAAAATATTATAGATCAATTTCTCCGTCTCGGAGGTTGTAGTGTCTATTTTTGCAGTGGAGAATTTTTATTAAGGGACGATGCATTGGAATTGATAAAATACGCTCGTTCTAAAAGTATGGCTGTTTTTGTTGTAACCAACGGTTTACTTTTAAATGAAAGTAAAATAGTCGAACTCAAAAAAGTAGGCATGAGCGATTTAGTAGTTTCAATAGATAGTGCTAACCCATTTAGGCATGATGAACTCAGGGGAGTTAAAGGCTGTTTTGAGAAAGCAGTTAATGGGTTAATTATTGCGAAGAAAAAAGGCATCATTACTCACATTTGGACATATGTGACAAAAACCAATTTTAATGAATTAGATGGTATATCAAGACTAGCTAAAGAGCTGCGAGTCAGTGTGTTTATCTATTTTCCTCTATTGTCAGGGCATCTATTTAATAGATTCGATGAAAACCTAACCTATGAAGAAAGAGAAATACTTAGGCAACGATTTAACAAAGTGTCGCATTTAGAATTAGAATTTAAAACAGAAAAGTCTGCCTGCAGAGGTGGAGGTAAACAACATATATGTGTTATGCCATCCGGGGATGTCACATTTTGCCCTCCTGTGCCTTTTTCTTACGGAAACATAAAATCAAAGTCAATCAAGAATTGCCTTAAAGATATTATGAAGGATTATGAACGTTTTTCCCATTGCACCGGACAATGTATTGTGAATTTTCCTGAATATAGACAGAAGCGTAATGCTAAATTTATGTATGAATAATAAAAATTGAGCACCTGATTTCTTTGAGGGTAAAAGATAACCATGCATAAAAATGAAAATTTCAAAGTCAAGCTTATTTCTTTTCGACCACATGAGATATCCATTCCTTATCGACTCGAAGTTATTAATAATCCCTATTACAATACTTTAATGCCCCGTCTTCCTCACGGGCTGGGGGTAATAACGGCGTTTTTAAGGAAACATGGCTACAATGTTAAACAAGATAATTTCTCGCAAAGGTTTAAAAATATAGAATTATTTAAGCGCGAAGAGGAAGTATACCATTTTATAAAATCGGGTGATATCAAAGGCCAGTTGAATTTATTTATTGATAAAATAGTAGATAATATTTCTATAAAAGAATTTGACGTGATAGGATTTTCCGTTATTTCATATTCTTATTTTATCTTCTCTTTAATGCTGTGCAAAAAGATTAAACAAAAAAGCACTATCCCTATAGTCTTCGGAGGTGCATTTATTAGTATTTTCGGAAAACTTTATCCTGATGTTTTCAACCCCGTAGATTATATGATTATAGGTGATGGTAGAATACCTTTGCTTAAATTGATAAATTATTTGCAAGGAAAAACTAAGATATCTGAAGTCCCAAATCTAATCTATAAGGATAATAGTAAAATTATAACTAATTTTAAAGAATGCTACCTTCTTGAAGATATCCCTGTACCTGATTTTGATGGGTTACCTATAGACTTATATCAAAAACATCAATACGGAAATAACCTTAATTTGCCCTATCAAATCTCAAGAGGGTGCACAACTAAATGTAGTTTTTGTACTTTTACTTCTAAATATGAATTAGAATTTAAATCCTACAACAAAATTCTAAGGGAATTAGTACAAATGAAAAAAAAATACAATAGCAAGCTGTTTCAATTCTGCGATGATGAGATAAATAATTCCTATGAATATTTGGAAGAACTTTGTAATCTTTTTATTAAGAATAAGCTGGATATAAATTGGGGCGTGTTCGCCAAAATCGGCAATCTGGATAGGCATATTCTAAAGAAGATGAAAAAGGCCGGGTGTCTTTGGTTGGCTTTTGGCATTGAGTCTGGTAGCGATAATATATTAAGAATGATGAATAAAGGTTTTACTTCTGAGCAGGCTAGTAAGACCTTAAAAGATGCCTCACAAACAGGACTAAGAAATGCTGTTTTTTTAATGACCGGCTATCCTCATGAGACACAAGAAGATATTCAGCAGACTGTTAAATTTATTAGAAAGAATAAAAGATATATTCACAACACATACATTTTCAAATTTCGCTTACTTTACAATAGCCGAATATATTGTAATCCTGAGAGGTATGGCATTGTAAATTTGACTAAAAACTATGATGGTTATAGTTTTTCTTTTGATGAGGTGGGCGGCCTAAAATGGGAGCAAAAACAAAAGCAGCAAAAGGATAGTCAAAAGCAAATACTGAAAGCAGGCTATAAGAATGCAAATTTTCTTTGGAAATTAAAAATTTTTTTTCTTCATTCAAAAAAGCTACAGTTTTTACTTCGAAGAGATAGACGAGATAAGCGGGGTTAACTTAGGTTAAAATATGAATGTTGTTCAGGACTTTCCCATTGTTTTAATTGGCCTTTTTGGCATTGATTTTGGAATTAGATATATCAGCTCTTACTTAAAGTCAAAAGGCTACCCCGCTTATATTATCTTATTTAATCAACTTAGATATCCAGTCGAATTTCTTAACAATGACTTTTTTACCGGTCCAATTTTGAAACATCAAATCTGCCCTAAAGAAGACTTACAGTTATTGATAAGTCTCCTTAAACAATTGCAACCTAAATTAGTAGGAATTAGTGTTACTTCTACTACAATGAGGGCAGCGCAAAGAATAACCTCGGAAATCAAAAAGCATTTAGATGCTATAGTAGTCTGGGGCGGTATCCATGCAATTATTGCTCCTGATGAATGCATCCAATATGCTGATATTGTTTGTATCGGAGAAGGGGAGTTTCCAATGTGGGAGTTAGCTGAGAAACTCAGAGAAAAGCATTCTTTAACGGGAATAAAGAATCTCTGGATAAAGACAGATAAAGGAATAGAAAAAAATGAACTCCGGCCTTTGATAGAGGACTTAGACTCCTTGCCCTTTCCGGATTTCATTGAAGATGGTAACAAATTTCTAATAGATAGCAGCAGGATAGTCGAAAACCCCCACATAATGTCTTGCTATAGTAAAAATATGTATCCGATTATGACTTCAAGGGGATGTATGTTTAGCTGTGCCTTTTGTTGTAACAGCGTGATAAGAGAAAGCTATAAAAACAAAGGGTCTTATTTGAGAAGGCGCAGTGTTAAAAATGTCATTGAGGAGTTAGGTCTTGCTATAAGAAATCAACCCATAAGTTCGATACATTTCTGGGATGACGTATTCACTTATGATAAAGACTGGATTGGAGAATTCTCTAACAGATATCTGGCAGAGATAGGCAAAGTCTTTTCTTGTTATGCCCACCCAAACTATACGGATAAAGAAGTAATCATCAAGTTAGCGAGGTCGGGTTTGAATTCGATTTGGCTTGGCATACAGAGCGCCAGCGAGTCTCTCAACAGAAATGTCTTTGCCAGAAATCAATCCAATCAAGACATTTTAGATTTTGCTGTGACGATGAAAAAGTTGCGTATCACTTCACGTTACGATTTAATATCCGATAATCCCTATGAAACCGAACAGGATCAAGATAATAATGTAGACCTTCTTTTAAACTTACCACGACCTTATCGCATAGTGATTTATTCTCTATGCTATTTTCCTCAAACCCCTTTAACTAAAAAGGCCTTAAATGAGGGGCTCATAACTATGCAAGACCTCGAACAGAATTCATCTAAGGCGCTAAATAATTTCTATATGTTTTTGCCATTGTCAAAAAATAAGAGGCAACTTTTTTGGAATTGCATAAAGGCAATGGCCGTTAACCAGCATTTCTCCAAGGCTATAGTTTTACTATGTAAAAGAATCGGTTTTTTCAAAAAATATCCTCACTTATTAGTCTTTTTAGTGTATACTTATCTGCAACTATTTAAAGCTATTGGAGAAAAAAAACCAATTATTTCCGATACGCCAATACTCTTTAGCGGTAGAGATCTCGAGAAACATTTCACTTTTGGAAAAAGTAAATTTCTATTTGTTAAGGAAAAGCTGATTTTTCTATTTTTCCCTTTAAACAATATCGGAAGCCGTAAAAGATTCTCTTTGAGGATAACCAGCAAATTAAAAATGGACTTGCCCTTACAACTTTCGGTTATAATTGTGCCTCTTTCAGCAAACAGAACTGCGAATAGGACTGTATGGGGAAAAATTAAATTCGGAATAAAGGCTAATTGTCAGAATGTTATCTACTTGGATTTGGTCTATCCCAATTTATATTTTTCTTCTGACGGACAAAAGAAAAATATAAAATTGTTTAAAAAGGCCAAATTTGAAGCCGGCGACGGAAGACTTTATGTCATGATGCTCATGGCACATTTTCCTAACACTATAGGATATAAACGAGTAGGCTCTACTCTTTGCAATATCTAAAAAAAGCAGAAGAAAGGGGTTTAAAATGGTGAAGCTTAAAGCAAGAGGCGTAGTTTTTGTTATGTTAGTAATATTGTTAAATATACTTCTTATAGATTCGGCTGATGCCAGAGGTGATTGGGGCTACTTAACCGAGTCAATAATCAAATACAAAATTAATGAAAAATTTACCCTTAAATTTTATCCCTATTTTAAATTTACCAATGATAGCAGCGATTTAACTTTTTGGTATTTTCGTGGTGGTGTTGATTATAGGATATTCAAGCCACTAACTCTGGGCATAGCTTACCAGGATGAGAGACTTGTCCTTGCTAACGGAAGACGCATACCTGCAGAAAGCCTTTTATTTGATATAACTTTTGCAGGAAAGTTCGGGAATTTATGTAAATTAAGTAATAGGCATCGTTTTCAGATTAAAAATTTTGATAATGATGAAGCAGAGTTGCGTTATCGGCCCCAATTGGGTATTGATATGCCGATAGAAGTTTTTGGAATCAAACTAACCCCGTTTATTTCTAATGAATTTGGTTATAGTTGTAGGCGAAGGTTGGCTCTTTACAACTGGTTTGATGTAGGTATTGCCAAAAAAATGCATAAGAACTTAATTGTAAAGTTTTTTTATCGCTTGGATAGTAGTAAATCTGCTGGTAAGTGGTCTGAGAGGCACATTATTGGAAATAGGTTCATTATTTTATTTTAATTAAATATGCTGTTATTTCGCTTGATCTTTCCCTGAAAAAGTGGAAGCAACGAAGAGAAGAGGGTAAAGGATAGATGAATTTTATTGAAGTAAATAAAATTTCCCAGATGTATAAGTCAAAAATAGGGCAAATCGAGGTTTTAGAAAATATTAATTTTTCTGTTCAAGATAATGAGTTCATTAGTATCATTGGGCCTTCAGGCTGTGGCAAGACAACACTGCTTAGAGTTATCGGCGGTCTGCTTAAGCCAACTCATGGAGAAATCCTCATCAAAGGAAGAACAGTGGATGAAGCCAGAAAAAATAAAGAATTCGGCTTTGTTTTTCAAAATCCTGTACTTCTTCCCTGGCGCACTGTTTTAGGGAACGTGCGCCTTCCTTTGGAAATTATTGGCATTAACTCATCTCCCAGAGAAAAAATGAATGGCCGTATTATGGAATTACTGGCCTTAGTAGGCATAATTGATTTTAAAGATAACTATCCGCATCAACTCTCGGGAGGGATGCAGCAGAGGGCGGCCATAGCCAGGGCTTTAAGTTTTAATCCTTCGATATTATTAATGGATGAGCCTTTCGGAGCGTTAGATGAGATTACCAGGGACCGAATGGTTTTGGAATTGCTGCGGATTTGGGAAAGCGCAAAGCACACTATTGTATTTGTAACCCATAGTATTCGTGAAGCCGTATTATTGTCTGATAAGATTGTTATACTTTCCAAAAGGCCTGCTGAGATTATCGGCATTTTGAAAGTCGATTTGCCCAGGCCAAGGAAGACAAGTTTAAGATATACTGAAGAATTCCTAAGTTTAACCAAAAAAGCTCACGGTTTATTAGATGACGGTAATTAAGATTTCAATCTCATGGCTTAAAAAACATCTTTGCTGCATTTTGGTCGCAATCTTCTTATTGTTTCTCTGGCAATTGACTGTGAACATTCTCAAAATCCCAGAGTATATACTACCTTCTCCTTCAGGGATAATCTTAGAGATTATCCAAAAGCAGCAATATTTAATAAAACACTCTTTGATAACGCTTAGTGAGATATTAATTGGCTTTGTGCTTGGAATGTCTGCTGCATTTATAATTTCCTTAGGGATTTTATACTCAAAAACAATAGAGAAGGTTGTTTATCCTTTGTTGATATTTACTCAGGTTACTCCTAAGATTGCTATTGCCCCTTTATTGTTAATTTGGTTTGGTTACGGATTATTGCCAAAAATAATAATTACTGCTTTAGTTGGTTTTTTCCCTATAGTAATCAATACCGTAAGGGGACTGAAGTCGATCGATTTAGAATTGGCTGATTTGATGTATTCGCTTTCGGCAACCAAAAGGCAAATGATGACTAAAATCAGGATTCCTTCCTCTATTCCTTATGTCTTTGTTGGTCTGAAGGTCTCTATAACCTTAAGCGTCATTGGGGCAATCGTAGGAGAATTTGTGGGCGCAGATAGAGGATTGGGTTATATTATAATGATTTCTAATGCAAATTTAGATACAGCACTTGTATTTGCTTGCCTTATTATTTTGAGCATTATCGGATTGGGATTATTTTGGGTTATATGCCTGGTTGAATCTTTCTATAGTTGGTGTAGACCTATAGAGTCCAGCATATAAATGGAAACTAAATAATATTTGGTGTTGGTTTCAACCAATAAAATAAGAAAGGAGTAAAGGATGGATAAGCAAACGAAAAGATTTTGTTATTTACTTTTATTATTGAGTTCTTTATTAATGTTAAGTTTAGGGGGGAGCGTCTCTGCCGAAGCGGGGGAAAAATCCTTAAAACATATAAAATTAATAATGGATTGGTATCCCAGCGCTGATGTTTATTCTCCATATTTAGTGGCAATCGATAAGGGATATTATAAAGAAGAAGGTTTAGAGGTAGAATTGGTTCCTGGTGCGGGCTCAGCTATTTCTACTAAATTAGTTGCAAATAAAAAGTGCGATTTCGGGATTGCCGATGCGACCATGACATTGGTTACAAGAACAAAAGGAGCTCCTTTGGTGGTTTTGACAGTAGTAAATCAAAGTTCTCCTGCGGGTGTATTTTCTCTTAAAAGTTCCAATATAGTAAAACCGAAAGATTTAATTGGTAAAAGGATTGCCACCCAGTTTAATAGTAAAAAACACAACCAGTTCTTAGGGTTCTTAAAAAAGAATAACATTGACGCCGCTCAGACTATCTTCATTCCAGTAACGGGAGGAGCTGTCTTACAAGCGATGTTAAGCGGCCAAGCTGATGCCACTCTTGGACTATTTAACCAGGTAGAGGTAATCTTGAAGAAAATGGGGAAAGATTTTAATGTCATACTTTTTGGAGATTATGGGCTGCACATTTATGACCGTTCGATAATTACACATGAAGATATGATTAAAAAGAATCCCCTAATTGTAAAAGGATTTGTAAGGGCTTCTTTGAAAGGTTTGGAATATGTTTTAAATCATCCCGAAGAAGCAGTTGATAATTATATAAAACACTATCCGGAAGGGGCAGATAGAGAAAAGGGAGTAATGATGCTTAAGGCCACGAGAAGATTTATTGAAAATAGCGTAACTAAAAAATATGGTTTAGGCTATCAAACAAAACAGGGGTGGGAAGATACTCAGAATTTTGCATTTGAAGGAGGACTAATTGATAAAAAGATAAACATGAACGAAATCTACACTAATGAATTCAGACAACAAAGTACCGCTATGGAATAAAATTATTGTTTAATCAGCGCAAAAATGATGGCCCCGAAACTTTAGAAAAGAAGACTAAGAACCAAATTTTATCGAAAATGTATTTTTTAAAAGAAATAGAGAAAAAAATTCAAAACAATTTAAAAATAAGGGAATTTCTTCACGAAAAAATTTCCTTATCAGAATGCCAGGATATTATAAAAGAAGGGATTACATACAGGGAAGAATTCTTTTTGTCCTTTATTAAAAAAACAATTTATGAAAACAAAAAAAGCCCCTACCTTGAGCTTCTTAAGCTATCCCATATTGGTTATGAAGATATAAAGAGAATGGTTTCTCGGACAGGAATTGAAGAAGCTCTTAAGGTATTAAAAGACGAGGGGGTCTACATTACTTATGAAGAATTCAAGAAGGAGAAAGAGGTTATTAGAAAAGGCAAGGCATTCACATTTAAGAAAGAAGATTTTTTAAACCCTTTTTTGGATAGATTGGGAAAAGTCTATAGCGGATTTAGCAGCGGAGCTCCTACAAAGATAGATTTTAGTATCGAATACCTTATGCAGAGACTTATTCATGAGGCGGTGGTTTTTGATTTACATAAATTTACAGAAGCCCCGCTTGGGGTATGGCTTCCTACTGTGCCCGCAGTAACCGCTTTGTATCCAATGCGCCTTCAAAAAATAGGGGTATCCCCAGAAATTTGGTTTAGTCAGTTCAGGTCACCAAATGAAGATTTGTTTTTGCACAAAAGGATGTTTTTTATCATGAAAGGTCATTTATGGAGGTCCTTTGTAGGGGCTCGATGGCCGCGGGCTAAATATGTAAGTTTAAGAGATGCATATATAGTTACCAATTGGGCAGCGAATATGATAAAAAGATATTCTAAGTGTAGTATACAAACCTTTGTAAGTTCAGCAGTTAGAATCTGTGCTGTAGCCAAAGAAAAAGGTTTAAACATTGCTGGAACAAAATTTTCTCTTGCTGGTGAATCGCTAACAGAGAGAAAACGAAAGGAAATTGAAGAAGCAGGTTGCAAGATCATTATCTCATATTATTTCACAGAGGGGGGGATTGCGGGATGTAGCTGCGATAATCCTGAAAATAAAGCTGATGAGATTCATTTTTTTAAAGATAATTTTGCTGTAATTCAAAATCTTAGAGAAATAGCATCAGAGAAAATTAATTTATTTTTATTTACTTGTTTCTATCAGGGTTGTCCTATTATTATGTTGAATATGGAAAATGGTGATTATGGCGTTATTGAAGAAAAAAGATGCGGATGTTCATTAGACCAATATGGACTTTTCGACCATATTTATAATATTAGAAGTTATGAAAAGATAAACTGCGAAGGAATGACATTTTGCACGAGTGATATTAGCAATATTGTAGAAGAAGAATTTCCTGTGCAATTTGGCGGTTCTACCATAGACTATCAAGTAGTTGAAGAAGAGGATAAAACCGGCCTAACACGTTTATGTATATATGTTAGTCCTGAGATAAAGAATATCGATGAAGAGAAAGCAAGACAAATATTATTTGATAAACTTAGTTTTGGTGGTAAAAACTCCCAGCAAATAAAAAGTTGGGAAGAAGCAGGAACTGTATTAGTTAAGCGTAAATATCCCCTAGAAACTCCTAGAGGTAAGATTTTTCCTTTTTATAAAGTAGCAATAAAATAATGAGAATATATAAATGAAAGTTGTTTTTGTTTATACGGGAGAGGAATATTTAGGCATTGAGTATCTTTCTGCTATTTTGAAAAAGAATGGTCACCAGACATATCTAATCTATGACCCCCTGCTATTTAATGATTATTATATTTCTAATCAATTTTTAAGCTGCTTATTTAGTTTCCATGGAAAAATTATTAAAGAGATAATAGATTCAAAGGCAGACCTTATAGCTTTTTCTGCCAATACAGGAGAATATAATTGGGCTGCCCAAATCGCCTCAATTATAAAAGATAAAATAAAAGTGCCTATTGTATTTGGCGGACATCATCCTACCTGTCTGCCCGAGGAGGTGATTAGAGAAGAATTTGTTGATTTTGTCATACAGGGAGAAGGTGAATATGTATTGCTAGAACTTGTAGAACATCTGGAAGGAAAAAGAAGTAAAGAGGAGATTAGGAATTTGTATTATAAATCTAACGGTATAGTATATAAAAATGAATTGCGACCACTTATTGAGAATTTAGATAGCCTACCCTTCCCAGATAAAGACCTATTTTACCAAAGAATGAACTACTTATCAGATACCTATAGGATAATGACTTCTCGGGGCTGCCCATTTAGTTGCAGTTATTGCCATAATTATTATTTACAAAAGTTATACCAAGGTAAGGGTAAATTTTTACGAAGAAGAAGCGTAACTAATGTTATCCAAGAAATCAAAGAAGCAAAAGAAAAGTATAAAATAACCGGCATAATGTTTCAAGATGAAATTTTTACGCTCCATCATGAATGGTTGAAAGAATTTATGGAATTATATAAAAAAGAAATAGCTCTTCCTTTTGCCTGTTATATACATGTCGGTACAATTGATGAAGAAACGATATTTTTACTACGAGATTCCGGGTGTGTTCAGATTAATATGGGTATAGAAAGTCTGGATGAGAAGGTACGGGAAGAAATATTCTATCGATTTATAAAGCAATCTAAAATTATAGATGCCGCGAAATTAATGAAAAAGTATCATATTCATTGCCGGATATATTTTATTATTGGATATCCCGGTCAAAATAGAGAAAGTTTGATAGATATAGCCCGTTTCTGTAATGAGTATAAGTTTGCTTCTCCGATGATTTTTTGGCTCCACTATTTTCCTAAGACTGCCCTTGCCGAAATTGTCAAAGGAAATAAAGAAAAACAAGAGGATGAATATTTAAAAAGATATAAAAAGTTACCAGGTTATATCTTGGGAGGCGAGACTTTCAATAGCGCATTTTCTAAACTAAGATTTTTAATAATTTTAGTTCCCTTATTTTCCAGAAGAACCCTTGAATATATAATTCGCAAGAGAATCTATAGATTTTTTCCCGCTAGCCAACATCTTTTATATCTACAAATTATAAATATGTTTAGAAAAATTTATAGATTTTTATTAGGTAAAAGCAAGGGGAAGAAAATTCCTAAGATAGCCTCTATTCCCGTGGCAGAAAAATATAAATATTTTATGCTAAAAAATATTAATGAAAAGTTATCGATATTAATTTAATGGAAGTCTTAAAAGAAAATACAAAAAGCATTTGTCCTATTTGCTATGCAGAGGTTAATGCCCGTGTAGTAGCTAGAAATGAAGGGGTATATTTAATTAAAGAGTGTCCCAAAGATGGCGGATTTGATATCTTGATTGAAAAAGACATTGAATTTTATAAGAAGGTGATGAATAAAGCGCTTTTAAAGCAGAGAATTCCTTTTGCTAATTTAACAATTTCCTTAACACATCTTTGCAATTTAAGCTGCAGTATATGTTATTTACCAAAAAGAGAAAATTATAGTTTTCCATTGGAGGATATGAAAAAAATAATTTTAAGTTTTAATCATAAATGGATCAGACTGTCCGGTGGCGAACCTACGTTAAGAGAAGATTTGCCTCAGATCATTGAAGAGATTGCAAAAAATGGTAAAAATCCCTTATTATTTACTAATGGGATAAGGTTAACCAATATCGGTTACATCAAGAAACTGAAGAACGCCGGCCTGAAAATGATCAATGTTTCATTTAACGGTTTTGACGATAAGGTCTATGAGAGGATTGACGGTAAAAAATTATTGGGGACTAAGCTAAAGGCCCTAAGGAACATTAAGCGGATGAAGATTCCAACTGTGCTTTCGGTGATGTTGGTAAAGGGCGTAAATGAGAATGAACTTAGGAAGATTTATCACTATTGCTTAAATAATAATTCTTTTATCCAACAGTTTCGAATCAGAAGTGCAGTCCAAATAGGCAGGCATACGCAGGAAGAATGTTTCTATCTTTCAGAGATAGTTAAAATTGTAAGTAAGCTAATCGGGATTAGTGAAGAAAAGCTTATCAGTCATTCTTTAAATAAAGGTATGCCTTATTCCCAATATAATAGAAATCCCATGCCGTGTCACTTGCAGATCGATCTTTTTTCGCTATTAATGGATGAAGTAGGTATAGATAAAATGGGTAATTCCCTAATTAAAAAAATCCAGGCTATCTTTAAGCTATTACCAAAGGTGGGTTTAAAAAATCTGATTAGGATGTTTTTAAGGAAGCTGGCCAACAAGGAACGTTTGTTAGAACTTGTTATCCACCTAAGGTCGTTTCCTGATAAATATAGAATTGACTTAGGCGAAATACAGAGATGTCCTTCGGCATATCTGACCTGCGCCGATAAGAGGTTACTACCTTTTTGTTATGCTCTTATATTGAATGAAAAAAGTGATATTTTGTAAATATGTTTTTATGAGTTTAAGGAGATAGTTTGATAGAATTAGATTCCCAATTAATTTCAAAAAGCAATACAGGAAACCAAGTAGCTGTTTCAGGAAACGCAGCTTTAGCCAGGGGCCTAATTGAGAGCTCAGTAAAAGTTGTTACTAGCTATCCAGGTACACCTTGTGCAGAAGTCTTAGAAAATTTAATTCCCTTTGGGAAACAATACGGTATTTACATTGAATGGTCTGTTAATGAAAAAGTCGCTTTTGAAGTTGCGGCCTCTGCTGCTATGGCTGGTATCCGCTCAGCGTTTATAACTAAACATGCAGGAATGAATTGGGCATCCGATTCATTAATGGCGATGAGTTATGCGGGAGTTAAATCCGGGATGGTAATTATATCAGCAGATGATCCGGGAGCATTGAATTCCCCCATTGAACAAGATACTCGTTTCTACGCTAGGATGGCCGAGATTTTAGGATTAGATCCAGCCTCTGCTCAAGAAGCTAAAGATATGGTTGTTTCTGCCTTTGAAATATCGGAAAAATTGGAATTGCCTGTTTTTATTCGCCCAAGTAATAGAATTCTTTATGGCCGAAGTAGTTTATCTTTAGGAAAAATTCAACAATCAAAAAATAAAGCTGAATTTTATAAAGATCCTTCACGTTGGATTATTGCTGGTAAAAACGCAGTTTGTAGGCATCAGTGGTTACATCGACAACAGCAGCAACTGAGAATGATTGTTGAGCAAGGTCCATTTAACAAACTGGAAATGAAAGGTGATGAGAAGTATGGAATAATCACTACAGGTATTTGCTATTATTATGTAAAAGATGCCTTGCAAAGCCTGGATATAGAAAATAAGATTGCTATTTTAAAGCTGGGTTATTTTAACCCATTGCCAGAAGATATGATAAGACAAATTTTGCAGGTAGTCGAAGAAGTAGTCGTTGTAGAAGAACTTGAGCCATTTATTGAGGAAGGGGTAAAGAAGGTTGCTTCTGAGCTGAAAAAAGGGATTAAAATCTTTGGAAAATTAAATGGATATTTTCCAGAAACTGGCTTCTATGAAACTGAGATGATTGAAGAGACCATCAAGAAAAGATGGAACTTCCCATCAAAAAAATCCTTAAGCAGGGACACTATTAAAAGAGAGTTAAAAGACCTTAAACTTGCTCCTTATCAACAAATCACTTTTTGTCCAGGTTGTCCCCACCGGGCGGCACTCTTGGTTTTAAAAAGAGCTATTGCAAAGATAAAAGGGGACTTTATTATTACCACCGATATCGGATGTTATATTATTGGAGTATTTCCTCCTCTTTCTTTATTAGATACGGTATTCTGCATGGGTGCGAGTATCGGTGTAGCTTGTGGATTCTATCAAGCGGGCTTAAAACAGAATCTTATTGCTACTATAGGAGATTCGACCTTTTTACACGCTGGGATCCCGGCATTAATTAATTGTTGTTATACAGGCGTAGATATTCTTGTCTATATTCTAGACAATAGGACAGTGGCAATGACAGGTTTGCAGCCTCATCCTGGTTTAGGCTTGACTGCCCAGGCTGAAAAAACAAAGGTTATTGATATAGAGAACATTGTAAAATCCTGCGGCGTTGATTATGTCAGAGTTATTGACCAATTTAACCTCAAGGAAGCGGAGGATGTTTTAACAGATGTCTTGAAGATGAAAGGACAACGGGTTGTAATTGCCCGGCATACTTGTGCCCAAGTGATTAACAAGAGCATTGAGCAGAATAAGCAGCAAACCAGGGCTTATAAAGTAAATCCTGAAAAATGTAAATACTGCAGAAGATGTATTGAAAGTTTAGGCTGTCCAGCTATGTATGTTAAGGATAATAAAGTAGCAATTAATGAATTTCTATGTGGGAATTGCGGTTTATGCGTTCAGGTTTGTACCCAGGGGGCGATTATTTATAGCGCAAGAGAAAAAAATGCCTAAGGTAAGAGAAATAATATTGACTGGTTTAAGGTTTCATGGGATTTTGAAAATCAGCCAGATATTAGCACAGGCGGCTGTTAATGAAAGAATGGATGTGAAAACAGCGGAATTTACAAATGAGCCGATTATGTCAATTGAGATGTGTCATATCCGCTTTGGAGACAAGGTATACAGCCCTCTTATATCAAAGGGTAATTGCGAAGTTTTCATTTGTCTTGAGCCGGTCTCGGCTATAGAAGTAGCTGCTGATTATTTATCAATGGATGGTTTAATGATAATAAATACGAGCTCTACCTTATCCCCTGCAACCTCTCTTGAACCGGTTCTCTCTTTGTTTGATCAGTTAGGCCGCACAATAAAACTGGATGCATTGGAACTAGCTAGAAAGGCTGGCAATGTGTATTTGGCTAATTTCGTAATGTTAGGGGCTCTATTAGGCTCAAAAGACCCACCTTTAAAAATAGAAAATATAACAAGGGCAATAAAAAATATCAAGCCACCAGATGAGATCCAAGCCTGTTTAAAGGCTATTGATTTTGGAATGCAGAGCGTAATTAAACAGAGCAACTCTTAAAGATAATCCAGAATGTCGAAGATAATGACAAAAAATATCTACAATAAATTTGGCAAAGATTACCATCAGCAAGAAAAGGATCCGGGTAAAACCTTCTCTAAGCGGTTTATTGTGAATCCTGCCATGACCTTTTTGATTAAGGATATAGTAAAAAACAAGAAAGTTTTAGATCTTGCCTGTGGGGCTGGAGTGTTTACTCGTAAATTATCGTCTTGGGGCGCAAAGGTTGTCGGGCTCGATATTTCAAAAACACTTATAGAAATTGCACGTAATGAAAATTCTGCTATACAGTTTTACATAGCTGATGCAATAAAAACTCCATTCAAAAATTCACAATTTGACATTATAAGCAGCAGTCTTTTGGTTCATTATATTAAAAATATTAAATTATTATTCAATGAGGTTTCACGCATGCTTAAAAAGCGAGGTTTATTCATTTTTTCTATTCGTCATCCCATGACCGAAGTTCTTAAGAAAATAGAGATTAATGATAAGCGGGAATATGTTTTGATACCTTACTTTCACAACAAAAAATACACATGGAATATGCTTAAAAGGTTTGAGACGATAAGCTACAAGTGCGATTTAAAAAAAATAATGAATTCCGCAGTCGAGGATGGAATTAAAGGAATGGAAATGGTAAATTATCACCATACCTTCGGGAATATTATAAACTGCCTGAATGACTCAGGGTTTGTTATAGAAAGATTATTGGAACCTAAACCCTCCAAGAGATCAGAGAAGTATAATAAGAAAGATTATAGCAGGACTAGCAAATATCCATCATTCTGTGTCATTAAAGCAAGAAAGATATGAGTTATTTTTTCTCAATGTTAAATTTCATGTTTGGTTTACAACAAATTCTTGACAAAAGTAGAGCAGCACAATTATAAGGACAAGATTGGTCTTTTTCAATCTTTAGTTGGGTACTGGGTACCACCATCGAGTAATTTTCCATTCTCCATTTTCCTTAGAAAAAGAGGCGTACCTACGCTTTTTTACATTACGCCATTCAGAACTTTCTAGATAGAATGCTTTATAGTTGAACTCAACCTCAGCAGTCGCTTTGTCATCGTTAATCCTTAAATTAAAAATCTTTGTGTCGGTTATACTAGCAGAAATAGATTCTTTCAAATTAATAGCGGTATACGCCTCTAGTGCCGATTTAAATTTAGTATAGTTTCTGTCCCTGGCGGGATCATAATAATTCAAAGATACGTACTTCATATTAGAATCTATATCTCGGGAAAGAAAGCCGATACTGAATGCCTTTGCTACTTTTTTAATTTCCTGAATATCTTCACTTTTTAGTAACGCCTCCTGTTGTTGGGTATCAGAAATTGTTTCTTGTTCTGTTATTATTGCTGGTTCTGTTTCAGAGTGAATATTTTCAATTTCATCCATCCAGTATGTTAGCGCTACATCATTGACTCTGACTTTGATATATTCATTGTCCCGTTCAAGCAGTTCACCTTCAACAACGTAACCTGATTTTAACTCAACTACAGTCTGGGC
>JABMQK010000139.1 GCA_013203265.1 bacterium
ATCCCCTTCCGCGGACAACCAGGATAAGTGCAAGAACAATTCTTTTTATTTTCCTCTTGTTGGCATTCCATTTAAGTCAGGGACGAACTAGTCAGGGACTGTCCCTAAGATACAGTACTTGATTAAAGGACTGTATCTTAGGGACAGTCCCTTAACTACAGTCCTTTAATCTTTCTATCTATTTATCCCAATAAAAGGACTGGCTTCTCCCCAATAAGTCGGCACCTTGCCATCCCACTTTTCTATCCAGCGCAGTTCAACTATTTGCGCGTTAGCCCGCAAGGCCTGGGCTTCAATTTGAATTGCCTTAGCTTTGCCTTCTGCCTCGGCAACCTTTTGCTCGGCCTCAACTTTTATCCTTTCCAAATCCATTTCCGCTTTAAGTTTTAATTGTTCCGCCTTAACTTTTGACTCAATAGCATCATTAAATGTCGTTGAGAAATCAAAATCAATAATATTGAACTCGTCAACGATAATAAAATTCTCTAACAATCTTTTGGCCAAATTCGCCTTAATCTGTTCTTTAACTATTTCTCTTTTAGTAATTAACTCTTCGGCGGTAAATTTAGCTGTTTCCGCCTTAACCGATTCCTGAATAGCCGGCGCAATAATCCGAGCATTATAGTTCTTACCAACTTCCTGCCAAATCTTATTAACTGATTCCGGAGCCAAATGATAGTTTAAAGCGATTTTTGAAGTAACTATTTGTAAATCTTTGGAAGAAGCGCTGGCTGGAATTTCATCTTTCTGAATCTTAACATCCATTATAACCACTCGCTGGATAAGAGGTATTTTAATATAAAGGCCTTCATTAAAAACCTTATCTTTAACAGCACCGAATTGAAGTAAGACCCCTCGTTCACCTGCGCCAATAGTCCCAAAAGCGCCAAAGATAATTATCAATACAAATAATCCGATAATTATCCGGGAAACAATCTTCTTTCCGTCTATCTTTCTTATTTTTTCATTTATTTCAACGATTTTATCCATATTTATTTTTTAATTTTAATTTTTATTTCCATCGACCTTTATTTGGGGGCTTTTCCTCCAAATAAGCCCCAAATTCTATTTTTTAAACTTGATCTCGTATAAAATACTTTCTATTCTTTTTAAATTCCTTTCTGCTTCATCATATTTATGTCTTAATTTTCCCATCAAAGCAATTTTAGTCAGTTCCTCAACGATATTCTCAACTACTTTTTTGTATAAAAGAATTTCCTTAGAATGTTTTGAATGGGCTATGGTGATAGCTTTCCTGACCAGCTCGCCGGTAAAATCGCATATCCCGCCAATTATTTCTTCCGGGTCGGCTTTAACAAAATCAGGAATCTGCTTATGGGATTTAGTCAGAAAATTATAAAGGGTCAAGGCCTCAATATATTCCTCCACTGCCTCTCTGTAAAAGCCCCTTAGCAAATCACTATTCTTCTTAACTAATTTATTAATCAGTTTAAAATCTCTTTCTGCTTTCTCAATTGCCTTCTGGCTCTCTTTAATATTATCCCGCCGCAGCAAAGCAATGGCTTTTTTAGAGCCAGTTCTAATCTGATTAGAAAACTTCTGCAGCCGATATATCAAATCCTGCCCCGCCTGATATTTTTTAACTGATTTCTTTAATAAATTATCCATTATTTATATAGTTCAACAGATTCACTGTAAAATTATTACCTGACCCTGTCAAGAACACCATCCTTATCGCTACTCTCTATTCTACCAAAAAATCGCCTTCTTGGCGATTTTTTAAAAAATACAAATTTCCTAAGTGCGACGGTGCCTAACAATAAATATTCTTGCGCCCAAAGATAATTCCTCCCCAAAGACCATGAGAAAAAACATCCATATTATTACTTTCTTCTATTCTCCTCTCTTCTGTATTAATTATCTACAAATTTTCCTTTAAGTGAGACGTTTTTCAATTCTATTTCAGTATCAAAAGCTCCTATTATTTCCCAGGCGAGATCAATATGGGCCAGCTCATAATCGTTAGAATCAAGATCTGTACCATATTCAATGTTGTAGTAATTAATTCCGTCTTCGGCAAACTTTTTCAAATCAACATTATAGCTTACCCACTGCCCCTCTTTTAGAATGGGGTGCGTGTTGTTAATGGAAGATGTAATATTGTCCATGGCCGAATGATACATTGGAATTCCAAAGCCATCACTCATTATATATTCTGTGCTATTTGATGTGCATTCTTTATTTCCGGATTCTCCACTCTCATATGCTCCTGACCACCAATGCTTACTACAAGAATTTACTAACAGCCAATACAGATTATTTGGACCATAGCCTTCACCCTTAAACTTTAATAAAAAGACAATTATAAATTCGCCGTATCTGTCAATTTTTGCGCCGTATCTTGTGCATTTTTGTTCATAGATGTTTGGCTCAAACTTATTCAGCTTCACATCTAAACTAAAGTTTAGCTCCTCGAAGTCGGTAAAATCTACAGGTATTTGTTGTTTTACGCCATAAAGGGGCCAACTTGAAGCCGGCGAGACTCTTTTATAATTGGTAATAATGCAACCTTCTTTTTCTTCTGCGCTAGTGTCAAGCTGGAGTTTTATTCTGCCGTCTTTGTAGGAAAAAAGCTTCTTATGCCCTCCCTCTGATTCAAATATTATTGTTGGCTCTGTTGACTTAGGATTAGGAAGATTTTGGCAAAAATGTGTTTCAGTAGCTATTTCTGAAACTGCCCAGGCAGGTTCTTCCTGAATAGGCATTTCACACCATTGAGCCCGAGGAAGATTACTTTCCGTGAATTCACCAAGCCCCCACTCAAATTTAGTATCTTTAAGAAGTTCTACTTCTTCATCTTTAGATTCGCAGGTATTGTTATAACATGCATAGCCGGCTGAACAGGATTTGGGTTTATAAAACTCATCAGCGCAGCATTCATAAGGACAATTTACTTCTTCAACCACATCTTCTTTTTTGACAAATTTAATTTCAACATCATCTATTAAATATTCTGAATTAGCAATAACGGAAAAAGAAACTGAGCCGGAGAGAATAGGATTTTCTGTATCTTCATATTTTATTAAAAAATTGTCATCCAAATAGACGTTAATGATATTATCACGAACTCTTACCTCAAGCGTATGCCAATCCCTATAATGATCAAACTCAACTCTTAAGGATACTAAATTAAAGTTTGCATTGA
>JABMQK010000140.1 GCA_013203265.1 bacterium
ATAAGAACATCAACGTATTCCACACAAAACCACACCTCCTAGAACCATAATAGAAAAAAATGCTTCTTTTTTTTGTTTATTTGGTAAAAGTGCTTTATTTAAAGCTTGCCTGCGATATTCTATTATGTTAGTATAAACCGAAGTTTATGCTATCAAACACTGATAGTTTAAAGCGAGAAAAAGCAAGATATGTAACTGTACTTTTGTCCCATTAATAGGAAAATACAGATATAAAAAGTAGGCCCCTAACCAATTGACTATGAGTGACGAAATGCAAATAGCGCTATGGGCAGCTATGCCTGTTGTCGAACTCAGATATGCTGTGCCATATGGAATATTGAAATTGGGAGTACCTTGGTTAAAAACATATTGGTTTGCGATAATAGGAAATATGTTACCCGTTATTCCTATTTTATTATTCATAAAACCTGTTTCTGAGAAACTACGTAAATTTTATCTTTGGGATAAATTCTTTATATGGCTTTTTGATAGAGCAAAAAAGAAAGGCGCATTGGTTGAAAAGTATGAGGCTCTGGGGCTTATTCTTTTTGTAGCCATACCGCTACCTGTAACTGGCGCCTGGACAGGAAGTATAGTGGCGTCTTTGTTTAAAATTCGTCTGCGCTATGCCTTTGTCAGCATTTTATTGGGTGTTGCTATTGCCGGTTTAATTATGACAATCCTGTCTATTTCAGGAAGCATCGCATATGAAAATTCCTTGCCCTGGATATTGAAATTATTCAATAAAATTTCTTGAATCTTTTTATTTTTATTCTCCAATATCATTAGCTAATATTATAAATGTTACATATTTACTACGGTAAAGGAAAAGGCAAAACATCTGCTGCATTAGGCCTAATTCTAAGAGCTTGTGGCTACAATAAACGAATCGTTCTATTTCAATTCCTAAAACCAAAAAAAATATTTTGTGGTGAATATGCCAGCCTGAAAAAATTCTCTAATGTAAAACAGATAAGATTCGAGCAAAAGCACCCTATATTTATGCAGGAATGTGGAAAAAAACAAGTCAAAGAGCTAAAAGAACATATTCAAGAATCACTGTTAAAACTAAAAAAAATTACCCAGAATAAAAAGTTTGATATTCTGATATGTGATGAGGTACTTAATATTATACACAAAAAGTTGATTAAAGAAGAATATGTGGTCAAAATGTTTAAAAACGTTAGCGTTAGGAAAGAAATAATTTTAACTGGCAGAAATAAACCAAAAAAACTTGCGGCAATCGCTGATTATATTACAGAGTTTCGCCAAATCAAACATCCTTTCCAAAAAGGGGTTTTAGCAAGAAAGTCTATTGAATTCTAAAAATCTTCGCAAATAATACTAAAACAATGAAGGATGTCTATATTTTAGGGATCTCGGCATTTTATCACGATAGCGCGGCCTGTATTGTAAAAAACGGCGAAATTATTGGTGCCGCTCAGGAAGAACGTTTCACCAGAAAAAAACATGACTTTAGCTTTCCACATAATTCTATAGAGTGGTGCCTTAAAGAAGTCGGCATTCAAACTAAAGACCTTTCATACGTAGCATTCTACGACAAACCTTTTATTAAATTTGAACGCATAATCCTAACATATCTTCGCTTTGCCCCTATTGGTTTAAAATCTTTCATGATGTCTATGCCTATGTGGTTAAAGAATAAACTCCATACCAGAGACTTAATTAGAAATGAATTAGAAAGTTACGAAGGAACGATTATTTTTACTGAACATCACGAATCGCACGCAGCTTCTGCATTCTATCCATCGCCCTTTAAAGAATCAGCCATTCTTACAATGGATGGGGTGGGAGAATGGGCAACAGCGAGTATCGGCATTGGTAAGAATAGTGAAATTAATCTAATAAAAGAATTGCACTTTCCGCACTCCCTAGGGCTTCTTTATTCAGCATTTACTTACTTTACAGGTTTTAGAGTTAACTCTGGAGAGTATAAGTTGATGGGTTTGGCTCCATATGGTGAACCCAAATACAAAGACTTAATCCTAAAAGAGCTTTTGGATTTAAAAGATGACGGATCATTTAGGATGAATATGAAATATTTTAACTACTGCGCTGGACTCACTATGACCAACAGACGTTTTAGTAAACTTTTTGGAGGGCCACCAAGAAAAGCAGAAACACAGATTACGCAAAGAGAAATGGACATTGCTAGGTCAATCCAAGCAGTTACCGAAGAGATTATGTTAAAGATGGCTAAATATGTCAAAGAAACAACCAATCAAAATAATCTCTGCCTTGCTGGCGGAGTTGCCTTAAATTGTGTAGGAAATGGAAGAATTCTAAGAGAAAAAATATTTAAAAACATCTGGATTCAACCTGCTGCAGGTGACGCAGGCGGAGCTTTAGGCGCAGCGCTTTTTGTATGGTATAGGTATCTAGGAAACAAAAGAAATACAAATGGAATAAAGGATTCTCAAAGAGG
Source organism: bacterium (assembly GCA_013203265.1). GTDB lineage: Bacteria > Omnitrophota > Gorgyraeia > Velamenicoccales > JABMQK01 > JABMQK01. The sequence goes on from JABMQK010000140.1 coordinate 2,447, forward strand.
CTCTTATTTAGGAACACATTACTCCAATGAGCAAATAGAGAAGGCATTGAAAAAATATGAAATAAAATATGAGCTCCTCGCAAAGAACGAACTAATTAATAAGGTGGCTCGACTACTTAATCAAGGAAATGTCATAGGGTGGTTTCAAGGCAAAATGGAGTTTGGTCCTCGAGCTTTAGGTGCTAGAAGTATTATCGGAGACGCACGCTCACAACAGATGCAATCCAAGATGAATTTGAAAATTAAGTTTAGAGAATCTTTTAGGCCCTTTGCGCCAACTGTACTAAAAGAAAGATGCCCGCAATATTTTGATCTAGACGCAGAAAGCCCGTATATGCTGCTTGTGGCCCCTGTAAAAAAGGATAAGCTCCTTGCTCAAGCTAAACAATACGCCAAAGGTTTTGATAAATTGAAAATAAAGCGCTCGGTTATCCCTAGCGTAACACATGTTGACTATTCTGCTCGTGTTCAAACCGTAAACAGAGAAGACAATCCTCTTTATTACGACACGATAAAAAAATTTGAGGAACTGAGTGGCTGTCCTGTAATCATCAATACTTCATTTAACATAAGAGGAGAACCTATTGTCTGCACTCCGGTTGATGCTCTAAGATGTTTCCTGCGCACAGATATGGACTATTTAGCGTTGGGCGACTTCTTGATTGATAAAAGGCTACAAAGAGTTTCGAAAGATAAATTAAAATACACTCAATATTTAGAATTGGATTAAATATGCAGATAAAATCGCCTACTAAAAAACAATTAAATGTCTTTGTGCTCGGACTCTGTTTAATTCTGCTACTTTTCGCTTGGCGATCTTTTAGAGAAGACAGCAGCAAAATATCATTTATTTTAATGGGACTGGCATCTGCTTTAGTAATTATATACTTGATAAAAAAGAATTTTGTGATACAATTTTACAAAATATGGATGCGATGCGTATCTTATATTGGTATGGTGGTAACCGGAATTTTAATGGTCGCCATATTTTATCTTGTTTTTACGCCCGTGGGGATATTCTTAAGATTGATTGGAAAAGATATACTAAATTTAAATAAAGATGCTAAGCTAAAAACTTATTGGATTGATAGGCCGCATAGAAAATTTAATAAATCAGACTACGAAAAACAATTCTGAATGAGGACATAAGTTACAGAGCAAAGCGAAGTAACTCATATGTCCGAATTAAATCCTTGACATCAAAGATGTCAAGGATTTAATTCCAACGAATAAGTTATCTCGTCAACTAAAAGAAGTAGAAGCGCAATGG
>JABMQK010000141.1 GCA_013203265.1 bacterium
CGGGGTTAATTCGCGCTTATCACTTATGTTCATTAACATTCCATAAGTGATGCGCTCATTAAGGAGAAATTTATGAATAAAAAACCAAGAATCTATATTATCGATGTAACTAACAGGGATGGAGTACAGACTTCACGAATCTGTCTCTCAAAGCTTGAAAAGACGATGATTAATATTTATCTTAATGATTTAGGCGTCTTTCAATCTGAGTTTGGTTTTCCTGTAACACACCACGAGACTAATTATCTCAATGCCAATTTGGAATTAGTAGATTTAGGAATGATAAAGCCTATGCGTCTTGGTGGCTGGCTACGGGCGATTACAGAAGATGTTGAGGAGTCTTTTAAGAGAGCGCCTAAGTTAAGTCACGTTAATCTTTCAATTTCAACATCAGACCAGATGATAGTCCATAAATTCAAAGGCAAACTCGATCACAAATCAGTGATAGAAAAAATGGTTAAAGCTGTAAAGCAGGCTAAGTCTCTAGGCGCTAAAAGCATAGGTGTCAATGCCGAGGATGCTTCTAGAACTGACATTAAATATTTAATCGAATTTACTAAGGCTGCAAAGGATGCTGGCGCCTGTCGTATCCGCTATTGTGATACTTTAGGGTATGATTCTCCATTTACAATTTATGATAGAATAAGTCAATTAGCAAAAGAAGTAAAGATAGATATAGAAGTACACTGTCACAATGATTTGGGAATGGTAGTAGCAAATTCTATTATGGGAGCAAAGGCAGCAAATGATGCCGGAGTGGATGCTTATATCAATACTTGCGTAAACGGGATGGGTGAGCGCGCAGGAAATGCAGATTTGATTTCTGTTATTTTGGCTATTAAGTATGGAAGTGGCATGCAGGGAAAGTATCAATTAGATGAGAACATAAACTTAAAGGTGGCCTGGAAGCTATGTACATATGCGTCGTATGCCTTTGGCGTTTCAATTCCAATAAATCAGCCGGGTATAGGATCGAATGCATTTGCCCATGAATCCGGTATTCATGCAGACGGCGCCCTAAAGGATAGGCGTAACTATGAGCTCTATGATTTTGAGGAGTTGGGCAGAGGGGAGCAGGAGATTATCGAAACCGGAAGGCAGATTACCGCTGGAGAGTATTCTGGAATCAAGGGCTTTAGAAATGTCTATGAGAATTTGGAGATTAAATTCAAAGATGATAAAGAGGCGACTAAAGTTTTAGAGCTCGTCAGATATGCAAACGTCCATAATCAGAAGCCTCTTACAGAAGGAGAATTGCGTTTTATCGCTAAATATCCCGATATAGCAAAGAAGATCTTTACGATGTTGTTGTAAATAAAAGAAGGAAAAGAAAAATGGATTCAAGATACCCTGGCCTGCCATTCACAAAAGCCAGGGCAGGCAGGATGCAGGATTCAAGTAAGAATAAAAGAATTTAACATGTATCATGCATCTTGAATCATGAATCAATTTAGTTTTAAACAATGAATATTATTATTGTTGGATTACAGTGGGGAGATGAAGGAAAAGGTAAGATAATCGACGTCTTAACTAAGAATGTAGATTATATCGTCCGTTTCCAAGGCGGTAATAACGCAGGCCATACGGTCGTCGTAGGAGATAAGAAGTATATCTTTCATCTTATACCATCGGGCATATTGAATAAAAATAAGACCTGCATTATTGGTAATGGCGTTGTGATTGACCCCAAAGCGCTTACTCAGGAAATTTCTACTTTAAGAAGGCAAAAAGTTCATATAGGCAACAATCTAAAAATATCCGCAATCTCACACGTCATATTTCCATATCATAAGATTTTAGATAAATTAAGAGAGACGAAACGCACATTTAAAATCGGTACAACCGGAAGAGGGATTGGTCCTTGTTATGTAGATAAATTTTCACGCTGCGGGATTAGAGTTAAAGATTTATTGTGTCCTGATATTTTAGAGACAAGATTAAAAGACAATTTAAGGGAGAAAAATGATATCTTTAAAAGAGTATACAGGCATACAGGTTTTAAATTCGCTGATTTATATAGGGAATATATAAGTTATGGCAGGGCATTAAAGAAATATGTGATTAATACTACTGTTTTTTTTAATAAGGCTATTGGGAAGAAAAAGTCTATTTTATTTGAAGGCGCGCAAGGAACTTTTTTAGATATTGATTTTGGCACGTATCCTTTTGTTACTTCCTCTAATTCTTTTAGCGGCGGCGCCTGTGTTGGTAGTGGTGTAGCCCCTGTATATATTAATAAGGTAATAGGTGTGGTTAAGGCATATACCACAAGAGTTGGTGAAGGCCCGTTTCCCACAGAGTTCGATAGTAAACTTATGGAATTTGTGCGCGAGCGCGGGATGGAATATGGTGCGACAACAGGTAGGCCGCGCCGTTGTGGTTGGTTTGATGCTGTAATGGTAAAGTTTGCTGTTTTGGTAAATGGAGCAAAGGAAGTAGCTATAACAAAACTTGATGTTCTAGATAATTTAAAGACCATAAAGGTCTGTATCGCATATAAATATAGGAATAAAATATTCTATGATTTTCCGCAGGGTATAGGTGATTTAGATAAAATCAGGCCGGTTTATAGAGAGTTTTGCGGTTGGCAGACTCCTACTAGAGATATAAGGAATTTCAAGGATCTGCCTAGAAAAGCAAAGTCGTATCTTAGGGCTCTCGAAGACTTAATCGGCAGCAAGGTGAGCCTTGTTTCTGTAGGTTCAAGGAGAGAAGAAACTATTTTAAAATATTGAGGTTATAGCTTTTTCTCTTCAAATAACACTTGACTTAATACTTACATTGTGATAATTTTATAGCTACTTCTTTTGAAATATAAAATATCAATTTTTCGTATTTCAAGTCAGAAAATTGACCCTTCGATTTCGCTCAGGGTCAATGGTGAGTGTAGTCGACCCATTGATACTTCGATTTTGCTGCGAGTCAATAGTGAACAAAGCAGACTATTGACGAAATTATAAATTTAAAAATTTTAAGGTTGGTTAATAGGAGGTTATAATGAAAACGGATAATCTGTTCAAAATTTTATTAAGTGTTGTTATCCTGCTGAATTTTGCCGGTTGTACAGTTGTTTTTCAAAAAGGCAGAACCTCAGATATAGTGAAGATTAGTGAGCTTTCTAAAGAAATAAATAAGCTTAGTAAGTCAAAGGCGATTTTGGAGAAGAAGCTGAAAGAAGAAATTAGCGATAAAAAGGTAAGTTTATCAATGCAGGAGAAGGGCTTGGTGGTTACATTTTTGTCTGAGGTTTTATTCGATTCAGGCAAGTCGAATATCATAAAAAAAGCTAATATAAGCCTAGATAAAGTAGCGGATGTTTTATTAAAGAGTGCCTCTGGAATGGATGTTGGTATAGAGGGCCATACCGATAATCAGCCGATTAAATATTCTGGCTGGGAGTCCAATTGGGAGCTGTCTGGTGCTCGCGCAAGAAGTGTGCTAAATTATCTTATTAAGAGAGGTGTGAGCGCAGAGAGGTTATCTTTTATCGGATATGGCGAATATCGACCTGTTGTTTCGAATGCTACAAAAGAAGACAGGCAGAAGAATCGCAGGGTGGAGATTGTAATACTGCCCACTATGACCAAAGACAGACAGATAAAAGAAGCACCTAAAAAAGTATCCAAGCCTAAGTTAAAGGAAGCGAAAGCGAAAGAGAATTTAAAATAAATTATTATATGGAATTAAAAAAGGAGGATAGGATGGTTTCAAAACCCAAAGGTGTTGCTCTACCGGTTTTTGTTGTAGTGGCTGTAATCGCTCTTATATTTGCTTTTAATGCAAGCGCAGGCGCGAATAAATATAAGAAACTTTTCGAGAAAGAAATGGCTTTTAGATTAGATATGGAAGAAAAAGTTGACAACTTAAGGAATGAAAAAGTGAATTTAGCAAACATACTAAAGGATAAAAATCTAGAGATTCAAAAGAAGGATCAGTTAATCTCAGCGTTAAATGATGGTGTAGCTGGTAAAGACGCAGAAGTTAATAGGCTCCAATCAGAATTGAAAAAATTAGACTTACTCAAACAAAAATTAGAAGATAATCTTAAAGACGCTCTATCTGAACAAGAAGAAGTTTCTGAACAAATAACTGAATAAATTTGAATAAAGCAATGAGTTAAGTTTAAAAGTATTTAATAGTGTTTTAGTTCTGACGGGGGAGGAAAATCCCCCGTTTTGCTATGTAGTATATTTAGAAGATGAAATCTGAATGTTTTTTTAAAAGATGAATTACCAACGCAGTATACCAAAACATATAGCTATTATAATGGATGGAAATGGCCGGTGGGCAAAAGAGCGCAACCTTTCTAGGATCGCCGGACACAAAAAAGGAGTAGAGGTTGTTGATAAGATAGTTGAGGTTGCGGCTGATTCGGGTATTAAAGTTTTAAGTCTATATGTTTTTTCAACAGAGAACTGGAACAGGCCAAAGATGGAAATCAATATGCTTCTAGGCGCATTAAGTTCTTTCTTAAATAAGAATTTAAAAAGGATTATAAAAAATAATATAAAATTAAGGGTTATGGGGCGCATAAATAAATTTCCTGAGAATATCAGAAAATTGCTAATGAATGTTCAGGAAAAAACAAGACAAAATTCGGGCATTATCGTAAATTTGGCCTTAAATTATGGTGCGCGTTACGAAATAATAAGGGCGACGAAGAAAATTGCTGAACAATTATCTAAAGGTAAGTTAAGCATTGATAGCATAGACGAAGATAAATTCTCACAGTTTCTCTATACAAAGGATTTGCCGGATCCCGATTTACTAATACGCACCAGTGGGGAGATGCGTATAAGCAATTTCATGTTATGGCAGTTATCATATGCCGAATTATATTTTTGCAATAAATTTTGGCCGGATTTTGGCAAGGACGATTTTAAAAAAGCTATAGAGGAATATCAAAAAAGAGAGAGAAGGTTTGGGAGGACGCATGCTTATACGCCGAATAGCTAGTACGATAGTATTAGTTTGTTTGACTATTTTCGCTATATCTTTTAATCCACTTTTTATTATTGTAATTCTCTTAATTACGTTTGGAGCTTTGTATGAATTCTTCACTTCAGTAGAAAAAAAGGGAGTACCGGTATATAAATACTTTGGTACAATCCTTGGATTAATTATCCCTCTTTCTATTTTTTATAGGTTTGAGTTAACTAAGGGATGGGAATTGCTCTTTATCGCTATAGGATTAATTTCATTATTTATTTTGCAGATTTCAAAGAAAGATACTTCCCAGGCGGTCTTTAGTATTTCCGTTACCATTTTTGGTATTATTTATATTTCCTGGCTTTTTTCTTTTATAGTAAAAATAAAGCTCTTGCCGTACGGTAGTCTTTTATTGGGAGCCTTGATTTTTATTACTAAGGCTGGCGATATAGGTGCCTATCTTATCGGCACGCGTTTCGGTAAACATGCCCTGCTTCCTCGCATAAGTCCCAAAAAATCCATTGAAGGTGCATTGGGAGGTTTGGTATTTGGAATTTTAGCAGCATTAGGCAGTGGGTCTTTTTTGCCCAATATAGATGTTTTTTCTAATATGAATTTAATATTCATTGGTTTTGGTTTAGGTATAGTTGGTCAATTAGGGGACTTATCAGAGTCTCTTATTAAAAGAGATTGCTTGATAAAAGATTCAAGTGGAGTTTTTCCAGGTATAGGTGGAGTAATGGATTTAATCGATAGTCTTCTATTTACAGCGCCGGTGTTTTATTTTTATATTTATAGAGCTTTATTGCAATAAACTCAAAAATGTCTAAACAAAATATTGTTATTTTAGGTTCTACAGGTTCTATAGGGGTTAATACCTTAAAGGTTGTTGAAAGGTTCAAAGATAAATTTCGCCTCATAGGTATTAGCGCTGCTGGTACTAATATAAAGTTATTAAAGGCACAAGCAGATAGATTCAAGCCAAGATTTGTTTCTGTCTATGATAGGAAAGGCGCCGAAGAACTCAAAAGACGCACAAAAAAAGTAAAAGTTTTTTCTGGCTTGGATGGAGTGTGTAGGTTGGCTTGCCTTAAAGAGGTCGATACAGTAGTTATTTCTATCGCCGGAGGTATTGCATTACTGCCGTTACTTGAAGTTATAAAAGCTAATAAAAAGATTGCTTTGGCAAATAAGGAGTCATTAGTTGTTGCTGGCCATATTGTAACTGAGCAATTGAGAAAGAATCCTAAGGCTCAAATTATTCCCATCGATAGTGAACAGAGCGCGATTTTTCAATGTCTCAAAGGATATGATCACAATATGATAAATTGTCTGTATCTGACTGCTTCTGGAGGCCCGTTAGTAGATTATAAAAAGAGCCAGCTAAAAAATGTTTTACCTAAAGAAGCCTTATCTCATCCGCGCTGGAAAATGGGCAGAAAGATTACAATAGATTCAGCCACGTTTATGAATAAGGGGTTAGAGGTTATAGAAGCTAGGTGGCTTTTTAATATGCCCTTAAATAAAATTAAGGTAATTATCCATAAGGAGGCTATAATCCATTCGTTAGTTGAATTTCTCGATGGTTCTATATTAGGGCAATTAGGAGTGACAGATATGAAGTTGCCTATTCAATACGCTTTAAGTTTTCCTGAGCGTTGGCATAGCAACGGACAATTGAGACTCGATTTATCAAAACTAAAATCATTATCTTTTAGACAGCCGGACTCCAAGAAGTTTCCTTGTCTTGAGCTCGCTTATTATGCGGCATCGAAGAATAATATGTTACCCTGTGTATTAAATGCTGCCAATGAAGAAGCAGTTCATGCATTTCTCGATCACCGTATTATTTTTACAAAAATTCCGTATGTGATTGATAAGTTATTAAAGAAACATAAAAGTTTGAAAGATAGCAGTAGGCTTTCAGATTTATTAGAACTCGATCAGGAGACCAGAATGCAAGCAAGGGAATTAATAAGGAAATTAGCAAAGAAATGAATACAATCATATTCTTAATTATAATTAGTATTTTAATTTTTGTGCATGAGCTTGGTCATTTTTTTATGGCTAGGAAAGTAGGGATAAAAGTAGAGAAATTTTCTCTGGGCTTTGGGCCTAAACTTTTTGGTTTTAAATTCCAAGATGTAGATTTTAAAGTTAGTCTTATTCCTTTTGGCGGTTATGTCAAATTAGCCGGTGATAGTCGTCAGGAATACAAAGGACGAAGCTACGAGTATCTTTCTAAACGGCCAGGTGAAAGGGCGAAGGTCGTATTTTTTGGACCGTTATTTAATTATATTCTTGCATTTTTGTTTCTTTGGGCAGTGTATTGTATCGGTTATCCTCAGATGAGCACTACCGTAGGCATGGTGATGGAGGATATGCCGGCAGAGAGCGCCGGTATTATAGAAGGAGATAAAATTCTTGAAATTAATGGTGTAAGAGTAAAATATTGGCCTGATGTATTAGCTAACATTAAGAACAATGTTGTTAAGGACAGAGTAGAGATAAAGGCGTTGCGTAAAGGCCGAGAGATAGACTTTTCAATTATTCCGGTCAAGAAAGAAGAAAAGGACTTATTCGGCAAGAAACGAAGAGTTTCTTTTATAGGCATAGCCCCCTCTAACGAAATAGTTAAGGAGAGATATAATATCTTTACAGCATTCGGGGTGAGCCTGTTTAATATATTAAAGCTCACTTATTTTACTCTTAAAGCTATAGTCTCTCTTATCTTGGGTCACCTTTCTTTAAGGGAATCGGTTACCGGTCCGGTAGGAATATTTAATATAACCAGCGAAGCCGCTAAATATGGCTTTAGTGCTTTATTACATGTGACTTCTATGTTTAGTCTAGCTTTAGCGATATTTAATGTTTTACCCATACCAGTTCTCGATGGTGGGCATCTATTATTTTTGGGCATTGAAAAGTTACGCAAGAGACCGATGAGTGAAAAGGTTGAACAAAGAATTACAGATATAGGTTTTGGTTTTATATTAATACTGGCGGTATTTATTCTTTTTAATGATTTAATAAGATACGGATACTGGGATAAAATTAATGGTTTGTTAATAAAATGGCATACAAAATAAACCCTTCGACTTCGCTCCCTGGCCTGCCAGTTGCAAAAGCCAGGGCAGGCAGGGGTAATGCTGAGCGGTGTCGAAGCATAAAACGAAGGAAGACAAAGAGTATAAAAATAGGTAATATTTCTATCGGCGGCAATCACCCGATTTTAATTCAATCGATGGTAAAGGCGCCGACGAAGAATATAAAAACTGTCTTAAAACAAATTAATGGTTTAGAAAATGCAGGTTGTGAAATTATAAGAGTAGCTGTTAAAGACAAACAAGATGCAAAAGCTATCTCTAAAATAAAGAGACATATTCGAATTCCCATAGTAGCAGATATACATTTTAATTATAAATTTGCTTTGGAAGCTATTGATTCTGGAGTTGATAAGATACGGTTAAATCCAGGCAATATTTTTAAAAAAGATCAGATAAAAGAAGTAGCTAAGAAGGTAAAAGAAAAGGATATTCCCATAAGAGTAGGTGTTAATTCTGGTTCTTTGAGGCAAAAGTATTCAAGATCAAATAATCCAGAGGTAGCTTTAATAGAACAAGCAAGAGATTATATAAGGATACTAAAAGATTTCGGTATAGATAAAATAGTTATCTCTTTAAAGTCTTCGAATATAGGAGAGACAATAAATGCGTATCGCAAAATAAGCAAATTATATAACTATCCTCTTCACTTGGGAGTTACTGCTACAGGTTTATTTTATGACGGTATCGTCAAATCAAGTTTGGGTATTGGATTGTTGTTATTGGAGGGAATAGGCGATACTATAAGAGTATCTTTATTAGAGGATCCTTTGCAAGAAATAAGAGTTGCTAAAAATATATTATCTTCTTTGGGTATAAGGAGATTTGGGCCAGATTATATTTGTTGTCCTACATGTGGCCGCTGTGAAGTTGATTTGAGAAAAAAAGCACGAGAATTAGCACTTAAGCTAGAAAACTTAAATCATAAAATTTCAGGTGATTTAACCATCGCTCTGATGGGTTGCATGGTTAATGGTCCGGGAGAAGCAAAAAATGCTGATATCGGAATAGCCTTTGGAAAAAAGAAAGGAATTCTTTTCAAAAAAGGCAGAATTATTGACACAATAGATCAAGATTGTTGCGTTGATATGTTAGTCAGTAAAATAAAAATGGGGGTATAATATAATGGAAGAATTAAGTAAAAGAATCCAACACAGATTGATTACTGATTATGATATTTTGTTTCAGGAGAATATTAATAAGGAAAAGATTAGGCATTATATCGATAAGGTTGTAGAGAGCTTACCAAATAGAGAAAAGGAGTTTTTTAGAGATTCAAAAATACGCGATGAACTTGCTAGCACTATAATGAATAATATTATAGGACTAGGTCCGTTAAAGTCTCTTATTGACGATCCCGAAATTACAGAGATTATGGTTAATGGACACGACAAAATTTATATTGAGCGCAAAGGCAAAATGGAGTTGTCTTCAGTAAAATTTGATAACCAGAAAGATTTGATGAGCGTTATTCATAAAATGGTCGCTGTTACTAAAAGGCGAGTAGATGAATCTAATCCTTATGTAGACTTATCTTTGGCTGATGGCTCTAGGGTTAATATTATACTTCCGCCTTTATCTCTAACAGGGCCCGCTATCACTATAAGAAAATTTTTGAAGGAGATTAAGACGATTGAAGATTTGGTTTCCAGGAGAACTCTAACAAAAGATATGGCTGATTTTCTTGTTGCGGCTGTAAAGGCTAAGTTAAATATTATATTTTCTGGAGCAACCGGAACAGGTAAGACGACTACTTTAAATATGCTTCTAAATTATATTCCTATTGTAGAGCGAATTATTACCATTGAAGACACTGCAGAACTGAAGTTATCTCAGGAGAATGTGGTAAAGTTAGAAATACGGCAGGCCAATGTTGAAGGAAAGGGAGTTGTTTCTATTAGAGATTTATTCAGGAATTCCTTAAGGATGCGGCCGGATAGGATTATTTTAGGCGAGATACGTTCTGATGAAGCCTTAGATATGCTTCAAGCTATTTCCAGTGGACATGGCGGGACGATGGCTATCGTCCACGCTGGTTCTCCGGAAGAAGCAATATCGAGAATTGAAACTATGATTGCAATTTCTCATGTTATGTTACCGGTCTGGGTCGTTAGAAAACAGATAGTTTCTGCAATTGATATTGTTGTGCATCAGGATCAATTAGCAGATGGTTCTAGAAAAATAACTCATATTACAGAAGTTAAAGAATTTAAAAATAACGAAGTAGCATTGAAAGATCTTTTCAATTTTGAGATAATAGAAGATACGCCTGAGATAAATAAAGTGGAAGGCGAATGGAGAAAATCAGACCAAGCCCCTTTATTTATTAATAAACTAAAGAAATTCGATAAGAAATTTAACAAAGATTTCTTCAGTAAAGCCAGTTAGAAAATTATGTATTGGTCAAAGAGTTTTATATATACTGCGAAAAAAGCTCCCGCAGAGGCTGAGTCGATAAGTCATAAACTGATGCTTCGTACGAGTATGATAAAGATGCTGATTTCTGGAGTATATTCCTATCTTCCTTTTGGTTTGAGAGTATTAGATAATATAAATAAGATTATTAGGGAAGAGATGAATGCCTCTGGGGCACAGGAGTTGTTATTACCGGCACTTCAGCCTATTGAAATTTGGCAGAAGACCAAAAGGGATGAACAGCTCGGAGAGGTAATGATTAGGTTTCAGGATCGTAGAGGTAGAAAATTATGCCTTGGCCCGACGCATGAAGAGGTGATTACCGAGTTGGTCTCGCGCTATGTTCAGTCTTATCGGGATTTGCCAGTGATACTATATCAGATCCAGACAAAATTTCGCGATGAGTTAAGGCCTCGTTTTGGTATTGTAAGGTCCTGTGAGTTTTTTATGAAAGATGCTTATAGTTTTGATAAAGATATAGAAGGGTTAAATAAAATTTACGATAGGATGTATGAGGCATACGAAAATATATTTAGGAGATGTGGCCTCAATTTCTTAAGTATTAAAGCTGATCCCGGAGTAATCGGCGGTGACATATCGCATGAATTTTTAGTACCTGCAGAGAGCGGAGAGGATGTTGTATACAAGTGTAGTGGCTGTGGGCATTTTCAAGGCGAACAGGAAGCCGAGACAAAACTATGCCCGCATTGTAAAAAGAATATGATTAAGGTGAATGCCCTAGAGGTAGGTCATGTCTTTAAATTAGGTACAAAATATAGCGATGTCTTTAATTTAAAATACTTAGATGAATCGGGAAAGGAAAATCCTGTTATTATGGGTTGTTACGGAATCGGTATTAGCCGTTTAATTCCTGCAATCATTGAACAGAATAATGATAAAGATGGGATTATCTGGCCTAAGGAAGTGGCTCCTTACGATGTTTTAGTCCTTCCAGTCAATATAACAGATAAGGATATATTTGATTCCTCAAAAAAAGTATATGAAGTTTTAAAGAAGAAAAAGATTAAAGCTATTCTGGATGATCGGGATTTGAGAGCAGGTATAAAATTTAAGGATGCAGATTTGTTGGGCATACCTTTAATAGTAACCATCGGAGCTAAATTTTTAAAAGATAAAAAGCTGGAGATAAAATCAAGAAGGACTAAAGAGGTCAAATTTTTTGATATAGACCAGATAGATAAAGTTATTAGAGATGCTAAGTAGAGATTCGCTAAAGTTAATCCAAGATAGTGTAAGGCAGATATTAGATCCCTTAGGATTTGATTTAATAGAATTGAAAAGTATGAGATCAAACAATAGCACGATTTTAAGGTTTTTGATAGATAGGACAGAAGGGGGCATTACGCTTGGCGAATGTTCGCAATTGAATAACCAGATAGGTCAATTATTTGATGAGAAAAATCTTATTAGTGAAAGATATATCCTAGAGGTTTTTTCTCCTGGTTTAGACAGGCTTTTAGTGGATATTAAAGATTTTAAACGTGTTTTAGATAAAAGAATCCATATATTTTTAAATGAAAAACAGCAAGATGAATTAGAGCTAGAAGGTAAACTAATTAAAGTAGATGTAAGAGGGATATTTATTATTAACGATAAGGAGAGTGAGCAGTTCGTTTTATTCTCAAAAATAAATAAAGCAAAGCAGGTGATATAATGAATAGTGAATTAATATCCATACTTGAACATTTAGAAAGAGAAAAGGGAATTGACAAGGAGATTTTACTTGCAGCGGTAGAGACAGCTATGGTTAGTGCAGTTAAGAAGTCGATAGGAGCAAAAGATACGCAGGATATAAGGGTTGAGATTGACCGCACCACCGGCAAAATTAGTGCTTTTAGTGCAAACAAAGAGATAAAGTCCCTTGATTTTGGTCGTATAGCCGCTCAGACTGCAAGGCAGGTGATGATTCAGAGAATTAGAGAGGCAGAGAAAGAAGTTATCTACCAAGAATTTATTGCAAAGGTAGGCAGTATTGTGAGTGGATCAGTCTATCGTTTTGAAAAGGGTAATATAGGTGTTGATTTGTTTGGAAAAACAGAAGGTATCATACCTCGTAGAGAACAGGTACCAAAAGAGGAGTTTCGATTAGGAGATAGGATTCGGGCTTATGTATTAGAAGTAAGGAAGGAATCGAGAAGTTCACAGATAATTCTTTCCCGCAGGCACCCCAATATGATAAAAAAGCTTTTTGAATTGGAAGTTCCGGAGGTTTTCGAGGGGGTAGTCGAAATCAAATTTTTATCCAGAGAGCCCGGTGAGAGGACGAAGATAGCTGTTTGGTCCAAAGATGAAAAGGTAGATTGTGTAGGGGCGTGCGTAGGCATACGTGGCTCAAGAGTGAAAAATATTGTTTCAGAACTTCAGGGTGAAAAGATAGATATCGTGCGTTGGAGTGATAATATACGCGAGTATATTGCCGCAGCCTTATCACCAGCAAAAATAAGCGAGATAAAATTAGATAAGGAAAAACAGCACGCTGAGATTATTGTTGTTGAAGATCAACTTTCGTTGGCTATAGGAAAGCATGGTCAGAATGTGAGATTGGCTTCTAAGCTGGTAGGTTGGGAATTAGATATACGCACAAGACCTGAAGAGAAAGAAGAGATACATCCGAAAGAAGAACAGAGTATCGCAAATATTCATGGCGTAGGGGAAAAGATTTTAAGCTTATTAGTAGAGTCTGGTTTTTCAACTTTAGAATCATTAAATAGCGCAGATGCTGAGACTTTAGGTAAAATAAAAGGAATTGGTTTAAAGAAAGCAGAGAAGATTATTAAGGAAGCAAAGAAGCTGTTGAAGACAAAATAAAGCCTAAACTTACACAACGAGGTTTGAAAATACGCAGATGAAAAAGAAAAAAGAGCCAAAATCGAATAAAAAAGAAAAGAAGCAGACACAAAAACTAAAGACTTCCAAACCTATTGGTTCTAAAAAGAGAAAGGCTGCTTTGCCAAATAAAAAAACTCCTGTTAGAAAACCTGTTTCTAAAAAAGTCGCGCAGAAGATAATTAAGAAGAAAAAGAAGACTGTTTTAAAGGAGAAGGTTGTACAAAAAGAACAAGTTTCTGTTGAAGAACGTATTGTTGAAACACCTGCCCCTGTAGAGATTACTACCTCTAAAAGACCCCAAAAAGAGATTCATCCACATGAACCTACGAAAGTAATAGAGCCTGTTTTAGAAAAGGCTGCACCAGAAAAAGAAGTAATTAAGGAAGAAGAAAGAGAGACCCCTCCTGAAATAAAAAAGGACCTTAAGCCTTTAGAGTTAAATGTTCCGATAACAGTAAAAGATTTAGCAGTAAAAATTCAGGTAAAAACCAGTATCCTAATTAAATATTTAATTGAGAAACAAAAGATGTTTGTTACCATTAATCAAACTATAAACGAAGAGACTGTTATAAAGACGCTTGAACATTTTGGGTTTAAGTACAAAAAGAGGATGACTGATGAGGATTTGCTTCTTCAGTCTCATACAACAGAGTTAGATAAGGAATTTTTAGCGAGACCACCAGTAATCACTCTAATGGGACATGTCGATCATGGTAAGACGTCGTTATTAGATGCTATTCGAAGATCCAAAATAGTAGATAGAGAGCACGGTGGCATCACTCAACATATAGGAGCATATGAAGTAGAAACAAGAAAAGGTAAAATTACTTTTTTAGATACACCTGGTCATGAGGCCTTTACCGCAATGAGGGCGAGGGGTGCAAATATTACAGATATCGTAGTTTTGGTAGTAGCTGCCGATGATGGTATTATGCCTCAGACAGAAGAAGCCATAGATCATGCAAAAGCTGCTGGCGTTTCAATAATAGTTGCCATTAATAAGATCGATAAACAAAACATCGATATTGATAAAACAAAGAGACAACTTTCCCAAAAAGATCTTACGCCTGAGGATTGGGATGGTAAGACGATTACCGTGGGTGTTTCGGCAAAGACAGGTCAGGGTATTGACGATTTATTGGAGATGATTTTGCTTGAGGCAGAGATGTTAGAACTGAAGGCTGTATATGATAAGTTGGCTTCTGGAGTAGTAATAGAAGCAAGGTTAAGTAAGGGTCAGGGATTAATTGTAACGGTCCTAATACAGAATGGAACGCTAAAAACCGGTGATAATATTATTTGTGGACTTCATTATGGTAAAATTCGAGCCATGATTAATAGTAATGGCCAGCGCGTGGACAAAGTTACTCCGGGATTGCCTGTAGAGATACTTGGTTTCACTGGTTTACCAGAATCAGGCGATAAGTTTTATATATTAAACGATGAGAAGAAATTAAGGATTATAGTTTCTCAAAGACAGTTACAAGAGAAACAGGCAAGATTAACTCCTGAGCCGAAACATATAAGTTTGGATGATTTATATGCAAAGATACAAAAAGGAGAGGTTAAAGATTTAAATTTAATTTTAAAGGCCGACGTGCAAGGGTCATTGGAGGCGATAAAAGAATCATTGGCTAAATTGATAAGTAAAGAAGTCAAATTAAATATTTTGCATTTAGGCATCGGTTCAATCAATTCTTCGGATGTTATTTTAGCTGAAGCCTCCAACGCTATTATTATTGGTTTTCATGTAGATATAGAGAAAAAGGCAAAAGAATTAGCCAATAACAAGAAGGTAGATGTTCGTACTTATCGGGTAATATATGAATTAATTAATGAAATCAAGGCTGCTTTAGAAGGTTTGCTGGCGCCAAAAATTAAGAAGATCTTTATCGGTAGAGCTATAGTTCAAAAGGTGTTTAATCTAACTAAATCCGGACTAGTAGCAGGTTGTTTTGTTCAAAAAGGCAAAATTATCCGTCAGGCTACAGCTAGTCTTACTCGTGATGGCAAGATATTATTCGACGGCAATATTTCCGCTTTAAAGCGTTTTAAAGATGATGTAAAAGAAGTCCTGGAGGAATTTGAGTGCGGTATATCTCTGGCGGGTTTTACCGATTATAAAGAAGGCGATATAATTGAGGCATATTCTATTGAAAAAATAGCAAGGACATTATAGTTAATTTTCGCCGAAGGCGAATCCCTGCCTTGCCGGTAGGTAGACGCCCGTTGGCGGAAGTTGGATAGTTTGTTGATTAGAATAATTTAACAAACTAGATAATTAACAATCTAACGAACTAAAAATGAAGAAAATAATTTTAAGTGGTATGCGTCCTACAGGTAAATTACACCTTGGGCATCTAGTGGGTGCCTTAAATAACTGGCTTGAGCTTCAAAAAGAATACCAGTGCTTTTTTATGGTTGCTGATTGGCATGCTTTGATGAGCGAGTATAAAAAACCATCTGAAATCGGTAATTATACGATAGATAATGTAATTGATTGGTTGAGTTGTGGTATTGATCCGAAATGTAGCGTAGTCTTTATTCAATCTCAAGTAAAGCAACATTTAGAACTTTATATGATGTTATCTTGTTTAGTGCCTTTGGGATGGTTAGAGCGTTGTCCTACCTATAAAGAACAGAAAAGAGAACTAAAAACCAAGGATATATCTAATTATGCATTTTTAGGATATCCTGTATTGCAGTCGGCAGATATATTGCTTTATAAAGCAAATTATGTCCCGGTAGGTGAAGATCAATTGCCACATTTAGAAATTTGCAGAGAGATCGTGCGAAGGTTCAAAAGTTTATATAAGAAGAATGTATTTATTGAACCACAGGCTCTTTTAACTAAGATTCCTAAGCTATTGGGTATTGATGGACGCAAGATGAGCAAAAGTTATGATAATGCTATCGCTCTATCCGATTCCAAGGAGTTGATTAAAAAGAAGGTTTCCAGAATGTTTACAGATCCAAAAAGGATAAAGAAGTTTGATGCGGGACATCCTAAACAATGCAATCTATATAGTTACTACGAAGTATTTAAACCAGGTATGACTAAGGATGTTTATCGATGGTGCACTAAGGCAGAATTAGGGTGCACAGAATGCAAAGATAAATTATCCCAGATAATAATAGAGCAGCTTGAGCCCGTTTGGGAGAAGAGGTGTTATTTTCAATCGCATAAAGATTTAGTAATGGATATATTTAGGGATGGTCAAGAGAAGGCAAGTAAATTCGCCAGCAAGACGATTGATGAAGTAAAGGAGGCTTTGGGTAATGGGATCTTATAAAGTCAGTCTCGATGTATTTGAGGGCCCTCTAGATCTACTTTTGTATTTGATAAAGAAGGATGAGGTTAATATTTACGATATTCCTATAGCCAAAATATTGGCCGAATACTTGCAGTATATCGAACTAATGAAATTGTTAGATCTAAATGTTGCCGGTGAGTTCATTGTAATGGCAGCCACTTTAATACAAATAAAATCTAAGATGTTGCTTCCGGTTGAAGAGAAAACCGAAGAAGAAGAATTAGAAGAGTTGGATCCACGCGCAGAGTTAGTAAAAAAGCTATTAGAATATAGGCGGTTTAAAGAAGCAGCGTTATTATTACGTAAAAAAGAAGAACACCGCAGAGAGCATTTTGTCCGTGCCCAGCAAGAAGCGTCTCAAGAAGATGTTTATTTTGAAGCAAATCTTTTCGATCTAATCAATGCTTTTACAAAGGCCCTAAAAGATGTTCCCAAAGAATTATTTTTAGAGGTCATAAAAGACGAGTTTACAGTCGAGAAAAAAGTACACGATATTCTGCATTATTTAATCGATGAGCCAAAGATTCTTATAACCGATTTGTTTGATCGTGCCAAGAACAAATTAGAAATCATCGCCATATTTTTATCCATATTAGAACTCATACGCCTGAAAGAAATTATTATTGTTCAGAAAGGACTTTTTGAGTCAATTTTAATTATGCGTAATAAGGATAATATAAAATCTGCAATTTCAGAGGCGGTTAAGACTTAATCTTTTTTTGAAATTTATGTAACCATATAAAAAAATTATGGATGATAAAAACAAAAGACTTTTTGTTCCTCAGGAGACAGAAGAAGATATAGTTGTTAATATGTCTCTTAGGCCGTCAAGCTTAGATGAATTTATCGGGCAAAAGATACTGATAGAGAATTTGAGGGTTTCCATTAGTGCAGCAAAACAGAGGAAAGAACCATTAGAACATGTTCTTCTATCTGGACCTCCGGGACTAGGTAAGACTTGTCTTGCTTCGATTATAGCTCGTGAAATGGGAACCAAGATAACTGCTACTTCTGGTCCGGCGATCGAACGCGCAGGGGATTTAATAGGCATACTTACGAACTTAGAAGCAGGGGATGTTTTATTTATTGATGAGATACATCGCTTGTCAAAGGTTGTAGAGGAGTTTTTATATCCGGCGATGGAGAGTTTTCAGATAGATTTTGTTATTGATAAAGGCCCTTATGCCAGAACTATAAAATTTAATCTCAAACAGTTTACTTTGATAGGGGCTACGACGCGTAGCGGTTTGTTAGGCGCTCCACTGCGTTCAAGATTCGGCATATTCTATCA
>JABMQK010000142.1 GCA_013203265.1 bacterium
TCCTTAGCAGCAGCCAGGGCCTTTGCCCAAGCCCAAGATTTGCCATTATACAATTATCTACATAATGAATTAAAACAGCTTATATCTGACAAAGCCGGCCTCCTCAGTCAACTTAAGATAGAGTTACCTTGGGCCAGACAGATGAATGTTATCAATGGCGGTGCACATGCGGGTTGGAATCTCGACTTACAGGAATTTATGATTGTGGCTGTGCCTAAGCCAGGCATGATCTATCACCAGAGATACTTGCGACAGGTTGAGGTTTTTTATGCCTTAAAGAGGATTTTAATCGAAGAAGGTAAATTAACGGGTGTAGGTGATGAAGGTGGATTCAGTCCTAAATTCTCTTCCCACCAAGAGGCCTTAGAGTTTATTGTTAGGGCAATCAAGAGGGCAGGCTATGAACCTGGTAAGGATATAGTTATCTGTCTTGACCCTGCAGCCAGTGAGTTTTTTAAAGATGGCAAGTATCACTTAAAGTCAGAGGGTAGAGAATTTACACCAGAAGAGATGGTGGAATATTATGCTCAACTAGTTAAAAGATATCCTATCTACTCTATCGAAGATGGTATGGCAGAAGGCGATGAAGAAGGCTGGAAACTTATAACCCAGGCAGCCATGCACTGGGATAATTTAGCTATCCAGACATTAAAAGAATTAGGTTTAATCGATGAGTTTCAGACTGTGGGTGATGACCTGTTCGTAACCAATAAAAAGATATTTATGGAGAAAGGTATTAAAAAAGATATTGCTAATGCCATACTTATCAAGGTCAATCAAATCGGCTCTGTATCTGAGACCTTAGATACAATTAAACTGGCTCTAATTAATGGTTATAGGCCTGTTGTCTCACATCGTTCTGGTGAATCTGAAGATGACTTTATTGCAGACCTGGTGGTAGCCTTAGGAGGCGTATTAGGGGGAGGTCAACTTAAGACAGGTGCTTCCCGTGGTGAGAGGGTAATAAAAGACCTAAGGTTATTTGATATTGAACTGGAATTAGGCTTAAAAGATATACTCTTGGTTAAAGCTGAAAAAGGTATCCGTTCCAGCTCCCCTGTGAAGGAAGGTGAAGATGAGGCGAGGGGCTACATCAAAGAAAAACGCGCTGCCAAGGAATCCAGCAGCCCGATTGGATCCAAATCCATTAATTCAAAAGCGATGCTTGATCGATTAGGGCTATTTATGTGGGGGCAAAATAGCGTAGAGATTAGCGATATAAAGGAAAGCTTTGAAGAACTTAATGAAGGAGATAGGGATGTGTTGTTTAGTTATCTTCGTAAGATTTATGACAAAGTATTATCGTCAGCTAATATAGATAGTTTTATGAGCGAGCTTGTTCAAGAAGAGATAAAGTTTGCTGAGGATATATACTTAAATCTTAAGCGTATTATTGCTGTTTGTAAAGATGTAGTTTATATACCTTTACGATTCGGCGCAGTTATTAAAATTTCAAAAAGTGATATAGGAGTTTCAACCAATCAAGGAAACACGATTAGATTTATTGAAAAAGAAGGATTATTTTTAGATTTTGTTGATTTCAAAAGTTACCTTTTGCTTTTTAGAAAAATTAATCCGGATATTCCAGTTGTTATTGATCTTTGTGCCGGGGATGGTTATAGAACTTTAAAATTTTATAAGCACCTTTACAAAAATAGAGATGTTTTTATAATCGCGGCTGATATTGATGCAACGAAAATAAGAAAAGGATTGGTGAAAAGCTTAGATGTTACATTTATAAAACAAAATTATGCAAATTTCAGTTGCGAATTTGGTGCCTTTAGACGTACAGAAGAAGGGCTCTTTGGTCATATATGTTTTATGTTTCCTCAACCGCCAACGGATGCTTATGATTTTAAACGGCCAGGTGGCTTGGGAGATGCTATTAATGAAGCAAAGTTTTGCTTGGTTAAAGGTGGAACCCTTGAAGTAATAACTGAACTCTCAAGCGGACTAAGAAGATTTCTTCTTGAGATGAGATTTCAAGAAATAGGATATTTCAATGTTCCTAGATACGCTTGGACTGAAAAAGGTAACTCCAGCCCTATAACTACTAAGAATGATATTCGTGGCGATATCCAAAGAATAGCTTTAGAGGTTAGAGCTGCTAATCCAGGATTGTGTCAAGAGCACAGCGCCTTCTTAGTAAAGGGGCTAACTGAGATAGGTATTTGGTGTAGGTTAATGGAGATTGATTACGGCATCCTTACCTTCGTAGAAACTAAAGATTTTTATGTTGATTGTTTCCCCGGAGGTTATCCGTTAGCTGGTAAGGTTGCAAGGAGTTTAGATAAAAGAATTTTGGTATTTGCTAAAGAAGAACAGCCTCAGCCTCATAGACCTAATGAGATTATGTTGATTAAAAAGTATAAAGAAGCTACTCCAGTCTTTTACGCTCTTTATCTTAGATGGGCAAAACTCGAAGTTAAAGATGATAAGGGAGATGGATTGGTAGCTATATTTAAAGAGTTGGAGGAAAAATTAAAAAACAAGACTAATAATGTCCTCAGTTCTCCTATTTCTGAAAAACCCATTTTTATTTTATCCGAAAAGAAAGCGCTTTCATCCGCAAGACCTATAGATAAACCATCCAGCAGTCCGATGAGCATTGAAGTGCGCACAGGTGCTTCTTATAGCGTAGAAAAGAGCGTAAAAGGAAAGATAGTTCGAGCATCTGAGACACCCAAAGATATAGAAAAAGAAAAGATTGAGAAGATATTGGCTTTGCGAATTTTTGGGATTTTTATCAAAGGAATCGGCGATGTCAATTTTGATCACTTGGGATTATTTGCTAAAGCAAGGGCTTTAGTTCAAACGCCTTTAAGTAAATTTTTAAGGGAAGCTTTAGAATATATGGTAGATGATTTATTCGAAACTGATTTTAGGGCAGATCTTGTTAAGTTATTTGATAGCGTTCCAGGCAAAGGTAGATTTTCTGCTTACAAGATTGGCGGCAGGTCACTTTTAGATATTATCGAAGAGAATTTAAGAAAACCGAATATTTTTCTTTTAGTCCATGAGGATGTTCAAGACAAAAGTAGCAAAATTGCAAAAGAGCAGGAGAAGATTAATAGAGCTATTAAAGATATAATGAGCAGGGAAAAGGAGAGGCTCGATACCGCCATTAATACCATAAAGAGAAGGTTGTATAGGGCTTGGGATGGCCCTGCTTTCGCTTCTATGAAGAAAGGGGGTATAGAAGAATGGAAGAATGTTATAGAGACATATACGGAAAAGTTAAAGGAAAAATTGGAGAAGAGCCAGGGGCAGTGGGCAGAACAGGTGCTGATAGATTTTAAGGAAGAAAAGTTTATTACGAGAATCAAACTGTGTGATGAAAAGATTAAACAGATGATTGAATCCGGAATGCATAAAGATACGGCTACTAAAGCATCGTATGAACAGATGATTAAAATGGTATCGGATATGCGTGAGTTTTTAGATGTCTTCGAAGACATTTTACAGGAGTTAGTTCTACAATTTGAGTATAGTACAAGGCTATTACAGAATATTTTAAGAGACAGGGTAGAAAAGAAATTTAGGAGACTTTTGAGGATTGTTGAAAAGTTGCTTCTTAGGCTTAAGAATAAATATAACTACAACGAAGAAGAGAGATTTTCTGTCGTGCTGTTAAAAATCATAGAGGTATTTCTTAAGGAGGCTAGGGGCAATCTTTCAAAGGCCTTGGTGCGAGATAGAGGGCATGTCAGTTATAGATATACTCTTTTTGAGGAGTCCATATTCCCTGCATTAAAAATATTAGAAGAGCAACAAGATTCAAGTCAATTATCATATGCAGATGAGTTGTTAGAGTTATTAGGTGAATATTTCACAAAAATAGAAGGCATAAAGAAAAAAGATCACAAGGACTATATATTAGATAGAAAACGCTTATTATTTGAGTATATAGCTGATTATTTAATTGAGGAGGTAGAGTTTGATTTAAAATTTGATGGCAAAGAAGATATCGTTTTAGTTTTAGACTATATACCTACACCGATTCAGTTTGCCAGGTTGTTTGATATTTACGGAAAGCATCTTAAAGCAATAGTTAATACAAAAGGGTGCCTACAGAATCATTATGTTTTAGCTGCGGAATCTTTTGGCATACCGATCCTAATCTTAGAGGGTGAAGATTTCTTAAAGTATTTAGTAGATGGCCAGGAAGTATTAATTTTTGACGATGGGACAATAGTCGTTTCTGCATCTGGGGATACACAAGAAGAATTCATCATCAGGAGAAAAGAAGGTAGAAAGATTGGCTACTGGTGTAGAGATATCGCCAGAAAATCATTATATGAATTAGCCGGTATAGATTCATTTGTTTTCGCCAATGCCGATACAGATATTTTGATAGAGAAAGCGATAAAGGATTATGCTCAGGGAATAGGATTGATAAGGACAGAGAATTTATTTACACATATCTTTATTCCTTCCCTAAAAGAGCTGACAACGATATTTAGGAATATTGTAAAAGCTGCGGGCTCACACGAAGTTGTTTTAAGGATTGTAGATTTTCAACCCGATAAAAAACCTCTACCGTTCCAGTTTTTATACTACAAGGGAAAGGAGTGGTGGAAGGACCATCCTTTAGGGCAAGCTGTGGCGATTCAGCAATTAAGGGCTCTGATAAGGCTACATAGAGAGGGTATTATTAACTTTAAAGTTGAATTTCCTATGGTGGAAAGTATAAAAGATTACCTCAAAATAGAAAAACTTGTTAAAGAGGCTATGTATAGAGAGGGTGCACAGAAGAATATCCTTAGTTTGGGCATAATGGTTGAGACAAAGCAAGCTGTGGAAGATATAAAGAATCTTTCAAAGAAGGAAATATTAGGAGATACAATTAGATTTATCGGAATTGGAACAAATGATTTGACGCAGTTATATTATGAAGAAGCAGATAGATCTGATCCCCAGAGTGCAAGTTATAAAGAGTATTATGGATGTTTGCGCCCGTTAATTTTAAAGAAAATTATGGAAGTAGAATTAAATGCAAAAGATAAAGGAGTGGAAGTAAGTTTATGCGGGGATTTAGCGGACAAAAGAAGGA
>JABMQK010000143.1 GCA_013203265.1 bacterium
ACCGGGATGAATCCTTCCATCGCTTATCAAACGCTCTAAAGCCACCCTGGCAATCTCTCTCCTTACCGGGTCAAATCCCGATAATGTCACAGCCTCGGGGGTATCGTCAATAATCACATCTATGCCCGTTGCCATTTCTAAAGCTCGTATGTTACGGCCTTCTCGGCCGATAATACGGCCCTTCATCTCATCATTAGGCAAATTAACAACGCTAACTGTAGTCTCAACGGTCTGTTCTACCGCGCAACGCTGTATTGCGCCAGTCACAATCTCCCTTGCTTTTTTATCAGAAGACTCCTTTGTCTCTTCTTCCATACGTCTTATCAAAATAGACTTCTCTTGATTAAGTTCCTGTTCTAGTCGAGAAAGAAGCAGGATCTTTGCCTCTTCCGGGGTCATAGAGGAGACCTTCTGTAATCTCTCCTTCTCTTCC
Organism: bacterium; assembly: GCA_013203265.1. Classification (GTDB taxonomy): domain Bacteria; phylum Omnitrophota; class Gorgyraeia; order Velamenicoccales; family JABMQK01; genus JABMQK01. The sequence goes on from JABMQK010000143.1 coordinate 434, forward strand.
TGAACTAACCTCTCTAAATACTTCTCCTTATTCTTCATCAAGTCTTCTTGGCGAGATAAGCCTTTATTTCTCCCTTCCATCTCTTTTTCTTTTCTTTCCAAAAAACTGACTCTTTTCTCTAAATTTTCCTCTTTCTGTAATATCCTTTTCTCAATCGCATTCAACTCTTCTTTACGGCCGCGTGTTTCTTTTTCAAACACCTGCCGCATTTTAAGCAATCCATCCTTAGCCTCAAGCTGAGCTTCTCTTTTTATTACCTCAGCGCCCCTATGAGCATCCTCCATAACCTGCTTTGCCATAACTCTTGAATTCTCTAAACTTTTCTCTGCGAGAGCTTTTCTAATAAGCCCTATAAAATATGTAGCCAAAGCCCCTATAAGCATAAAGACTAAAGCCACGGTAACCATACTTAGATTAATTGCCATAAACTTTACCTCCTTCAATGAATGCATCCCGACGTATCGTCGGTATATGCGCGAATTGAATATCTGTAATTATGCGAAATATCCCGAATGCCCTTTGTATTGAAATATTCGATACAAAGCAAATGCTACAACTTGCAATCGAGAGTGTTAAAATTAAGCGTACAATACTCTGTCGACGGGAAAATCGTAAGACTCAACAAATGGAATCTTGCCTAAAACCTGAAAATCAAAGGCAAGGCCTACGGAAGGAATTCTTTTAGGTAAAGCATGTAAAAAACGGTCGTAATAACCCAATCCTCTGCCTATTCGATTACCTTTTAAATCAAAAGCCAGGGCGGGAACAATAATCAGATCTATCCTGCTTAAAGGTATCTCGCGTATATGTTTATGCTTTGGTTGATATGTACCGTAAGGACCAACCTCTAAATCATATCCGCAATCTACAATTGAAGACAACGTAAGTTTTTTATCACGACTATTTATTACTGGCACTGCTACTTTTTTACCTAAAGATATAGCCTTATCGACCATCCTGAAAGTTTCTACTTCTCCGTCGAAAGATAAATAAAATAGAACTATCTTTGCCTTTACAAGCTCGGGCAAAGAAAAAAGTTTCTTTTGAATTTGAAAACTCCTTTTAAGTCGTTCTACCTCCTTTTGTTTTCTTAATCTATTAAGCACTTGCGCTCTGATATAACTCTTGGTTTTTGTAATCATTTAGTTGTTTTCTTTTTGTAATCCTCGATGGCTGAGCGAAGGGCCTCCTCCGCAAGCACCGAACAATGCATTTTAATTTTTGGTAATCCCCCTAATGCCTCAGCTACCGCCTTATTAGAAATCTGCAAAGCCTCATCAACTCTCTTGCCTTTAACTAAGTCCGTTACCATACTAGAAGTGGCTATTGCTGCGCCGCAGCCAAAAGTCTTAAATTTGGCGTCAATAATCTTATCATCTTTAACTTTAATATATAACCTCATTACATCTCCGCAAATGGGATTTCCTACATTGCCGATACCATCGGCATCAGGAATCTCTCCCACATTGTGAGGATTACTAAAATGCTCCAAAACTTTTTGACTATACTCTATATTCCCTGGTGTCTCTAGCATAACTATTATTCCTGTCTAAATAAAATAACAAATCCCAAGGTGTAAGTCAAGCCTTTGATTCTCTCCAAATTATGATTTTTTTAACTCTAAGCTATGGGGCCTTAAAGATTTCTTATGGTCTCGTGTCGGGATAATATTCTTTAAATCATTAATTTTATTCTTTTGTTCCTTTAGCTTATAAATTAGTATCCAGGCACAATCTTTTGTCCTGTCTACTTCACACTTCCCGTCTTTTTGACCGCCACACGGACCATTTAAGAGACCTTTTGCGCAGCGAGTAACTGGGCAGACGCCTTCTGTCAAATCTAAAATACAATCACCACAGCTTGAACAAACCTCTTTAAAATTGCCTTGACTATCGACGGCCGCAGCAAAAAGCGTATCGTTTCCAGAATAAACATCCAAACTCATCCTGTCGTTCTCTTTGAAGCTCTGCGTGCCTGAGCCACAGGCAAATACCAATACGCCATCTGTCTGATTCAAGGCTTTCCTATTTTTAGCCATAGACATCTTGACCTGGCTCGATATACAAGTTGCTTCTGGAACCACCCATCCCGTTACAACCTTACCGGCTTTCTCTAATTTCTTCTTTATCTCTAAAATCTGTTCCTCTCCGCCAGTCTTACAAATAGTGGCACACTCGCCGCAACCTACCAGAAAAATATTCTTCTTATCTTTAACTAAGCCCAAGATAAAATCAAAATCTTTTTGTTTTGTGATTATCATATGTTGCCTCTCGCGTTTTCCTCCCCATACGTCTGCCTGTCGGCAGTGTAGGTGAGTGTGGAGTTTGTTATGTGTTATCTATTTTTAGCTTTTTTATTATACACCAGCTCGAGTCTTTCTTTAATCTTTTTTTCATATCCGATGTCCTGAGGCATATAGAACTTTATTTTTCTCTTTGTATATTTTTGCTGCACAAAATGGCTTGAATAATCATGGGCATACTTATAACCTTTGCCTCTGCCTAAGCGTTCCGCTCCTCTATATGAAGCGCTCTTTAAATGGTCAGGCACTTCCTGAATCCTCTCCTGCTCAATTTCTTTCATCGCCTTATCTATACCTAAATAACACGCATTTGATTTAGGCGCACAGGCGACATAGATAGCCGCTTGTGCTAAAGGAATGCGCGCCTCAGGCATACCTACGAAATCCGCTACAGAAAAAGCCGACTGCGCTAAGACTAATGCCATCGGATCGGCATTGCCTACATCCTCAGCTGCACAAATACATATTCTACGTGCAATAAAACGCGGATCTTCCCCCGCATTTAACATCTTGGCCATCCAATAGAGCGCTGCATCTGGATCTGAACCACGCATAGATTTTATAAATGCTGAAATTGTATCGTGGTGCTCATCTTCATTGCGATCGTAACGCACGGCTTTCTTTTGAATCGAATCCTGTGCAATAGCTAAATCAAAGTGAATAATCCCATTCTTGTTAGGTCTTGTCGTCTCAACACCAATCTCTAAAGCATTTAAGGCCCGGCGGGCATCCCCTTGGCAGGTAGCAGCCAAAAAGTCTAAGACTTTATCATCACACTCAATCTTATATTTACCCAAACCCAATATCCTATCTTCCAAACTATGCTGCAAAATTATCTTAACATCTTCCTCCATTAATGGTTTTAGTTCAAAGACCAAGGAGCGCGAAAGCAATGGTGAAGTTAAATAAAAAAACGGGTTGTGTACTGTTGCTCCGATTAAAATAAAACTGCCTTCTTCCAAATCCGGCATCAACACATCCTGCTGCGCTTTATTAAAACGGTGTATCTCGTCAATAAAAATAATGGTGTGATCACCTGCACCTGCTTTTCTAAACCTTGCTTTCTCGATTAACCTTCTCAGTTCTTCTACTCCCGAAGAAACAGCATTGATGCGTTCAAAGTGGGCTTGAGTTTTGTTTGCTACAATATGGGCTATGGTGGTCTTACCTGTGCCTGCTGGCCCATATAATATTAAAGAAGCGACTCT
>JABMQK010000144.1 GCA_013203265.1 bacterium
AAAATACTCAGTGTCACAAAAATAAATGTTATTATTTTATTAATCATTGGAACCCCTTTCAATGAGCGCACAATTTACGGAATGTTAATGAACGTAAATTGTATGCGCGAATTAAACCCCGCCCTCTAAGCTGAATTAGTGAGCGAAATCTTTAATCTTTGCTTTAATCCCCTGTAAGCACTACCAAACATTTTTAGTTTTCTTTCTCTGGTACGCGCCTCTTGTTCTTTTAAATATGCTTCATAATAAATAAGCTCTAGATTATTATTCCTAGCCTTATGTTGTTTTATTCTTTGCTCAATATTGCTACTATAGCCAATATACAACGATTTATTTCTCCTATCTTTTAGTAAGTATACATAATACACAATGCCTAGAGGGCGGGGTCAAATTCGACCATAAACTTACATTCACTTCGTTCTGTAAGTTTAGGTCTCATTTGACTTTCTTCTTTATTAATTCTATCTTCTCCTTCGCATACTTTGCCTCTGCAACATCATAATCAAGTATCTGTTCATATATCTTTATCGCCTCTTTCCAATTCTCTCTATCTTCATAAATACGAGCAACGCGAAACAACCCTTTAACAACCAAAAATTTATCCTGCTCATAAAGAAATGGTATTTTTAAATATTGTTCTATGGAAGCATCAAACCTCTGCTGTTCTTCTAAACACTCTGCTATTTTAAATTGTAGATGAGCGCTTGATTCTTCCAAAAGATGCTTCATCGCCTCTGTGTAGGCATTAATGGCTTCGGTGAAATTATTATTTTCTTTATATAAATCTCCCAGCCTTATAAATGCCAACTTTACAAACTGGTTTTTAACATCACTGCTTGTTTCCTTATAAGCAAACTCCCCTGATTGAATGATTAAATCTTTAGTCTTTATTTCCTCCTCAGTATAATCTAAAAATTCCTTAAATTCAAGCTCCCTATCATTTTCATTAGTCGTTATTTTCGAAACTGAAGAATCCAAATCATCAGAAGATGCCAGATACAACAAATCTTTATACATCTGTATTGCCTCATCAATCTTGTCTTGTTCCAACAATAAATCTCCTGTAATCAACATCGTTTTTAATTTTACTCTCCCCGTATAGTCTTCTTCTAATAATCCCCTAAAAGTCTTCATTGCATAATCTAATTTATCCTCTCGCAGGAAAGTTAAACCTATCTCATACTTGGCTTCTTGTGCCAAATTATTTCTGGGATACATTCGTATAATTTTTTCGAAATTTTTCCGTGCGATCTCATAAAGTGAGTTTTCATGATAATATTGGCCTAACCAAAAGATTATCTTAGGAGCTATTTCTGAATCCGCATACTTATCTATGAATTCTTTAAATTTACTTATTGCTAATTTCTCTTCTCCTAACTCATATAAGGCGTTGGCAATCGCATATTCAGCCTTTTCGACTAAATCCTTATTTTGCCTAAAATCTTTAATAATCTTTTCAAAATTCTCAATTGCCTTTCTAAACATTCCTCTATTATAAAAAGAAACAGCTAGTAAATATGTTGTTCTGTCTGTGTATGTTGAATTTAGGAATGCATCTAAAAATTTTTGAAATTGTCCACAGGCATCCCTAAACTCATTATTTCTAAAATAAGCGTAACCTAAATAATAATTAACGTCATCTAAAAGGTCTGATTGAACAAAATTTTTATTAAATTCTTTAAAAGACAAAATGGCTGAATCGACCTCCTCGGATTTAAGCTGAGTGAGGCCAATGTGATACTGCGCATAGTCACCGTAAGAACTATCGGGATAATCTCTAAGAATTCTGGAATACGCCCTTATAGCCTTTTTAAACTCTTCATCTTTTTGATAAATTTCTCCTATGTAATATAGGGCGCTTTGTCTTACTTCCTCGTTATTAGACAAAGAAAGTGCTTCTTGGAACTGCGGCAAAGCAGAATTAAAATTACTCGTTGTAAAATATGTCCAGCCTAAACTATAATATGCCTTATCTACTACCTCTTTTATTTCAATGCTACTCTTATGGCCACCTTTCTCAATAACTTCTTTATAGGAATCTATAGCTTCCTCAAAACGCGATAGACCAAACAAACACTCTGCCTTTGCGAATAAAACCTGAATTATCATCTCGCTTTTAGGATATATTCCTATCAATTTGTCGTAATAAATAATCGCCTCATCAAATTGTCCTAGTCGATAATACAAAGTTGCTTTGCCAAAAAAAAGATTTTCTTTATTAAAGTCTACATCCAAAAATAGATCAGTCTTTAAAAATGCTCTCTCGGCTTCCTTCAATTTATTTTCCTTTAAATAAGACCATCCTATCCCTTGCAATGACACCACAGTGACTAAATCGTCATCACTTCTTTCTAAAATATTAGAGTAATATTCTATTGCCTTTTCGAAATCTTCTAAATAAAAACACGACTCCGCCAAATAAAAATATATCTTTGTTAATCTATCCGAATTTGAAAAAACTTTTACAAATATACGGTAATTATCCAAAACACCGCCGTAATCCTTCATATGGAATAGTGCTTCGCCTTTTTTAAACAGTGCCTCTTCCTGAACAGCAAGATCCTGGGATTTCGTTAATGAATCAAATATATTTTCTGCTTTATCATATCTACCATCCTCTAAAAAAGCCCATCCCAGATACATCTTGGCGTTAAATAATAAAGTCGAATTAGGATATAACTCAATTAACTTTTCAAAATATTTAGCGGCCTCTCTAAAATCTTCTACTTTCAGATATACCTGCCCAGACCAAAATAAAAATCTATCCTCAATCCCGTAAGGAATATAAGATTTCTCTAACTGCGCTAAAATATCTCTGGCCTGGATAAACTTATTATCTTGGAAAAAACACTGAGCTCGATAGAGTTGTGCCTCAGGGAGTGCTGGACTGTAAGGAAATTCTTCAATAAATCTTTTGAATAAATCCAAGGAAATACTATATGATTCCTCATCATAAGCATCTTTGGCCACTAAAAAGGCATCCTTTTCGCTAATTTCTTGCCCGAGAGCTAAAGCGGGAATTAATATTAATAAAATAGGTAGGATGAGTTTCTTAAACATCACTGTTAATATAACATTGAGCAAATCCTAAATCAATATATATCTGGATATATCTGGCGAAAATTTATGAAGCTGAAATGATATTTCGAAGGAATTGTCCGGTATAAGAATTTCTGACTTTAATAATCTCTCGGGGGCTGCCGACGGCAACAACCTCTCCTCCGTCATCTCCACCCTCAGGACCTAAATCAATAATGTAATCAGCGCATTTAATCACATCCGGATTGTGTTCGATGACTAAAACAGTATTACCTTTATCCGCTAATCTTTGAAGCACGCCTAGTAATTTCTCAACATCTGCAAAATGTAGCCCTGAAGTCGGTTCATCTAAGATATACAAAGTTTTTCCTGTCGAGCGTTTACTTAATTCCTTGGCTAATTTTATTCTCTGTGCCTCTCCGCCAGAAAGAGTGGTTGCAGATTGTCCTAACTGAATGTAGCCTAATCCCACGTCATAAAGCGTCCTTAAAATATTTCTAATCTGGGGTATGTTCTCGAATAACTCCCAAGCCTCCTCTATGGATAACTCTAACACATCAGATATGGATTTACCTTTATACTTAACCTCCAGAGTCTGCTCATTAAATCTATGTCCGTCGCAGACTTGACACTTTACATAAACATCAGGCAAAAAATGCATCTCAATTTTTTTTATACCGTCTCCCTGGCAAGATTCGCACCTGCCTCCTTTAACATTAAAACTAAATCTGCCTGGCCTGTAACCCCGCACGCGTGATTCTGGTAAACGTGTAAAAAAATCTCTGATATGACTAAAAACATTTGTATAGGTTACCGGATTTGAACGCGGGGTTCTGCCGATAGGAGATTGATCCACTTCAATAACCTTATCAATATGCTCAAGGCCTTTTATCTTATCGAACTTGCCTGGTTTTTGTTTTGAGCCGTATAGTTTTCTTGATGCTGCGCGATAAAGGATTTCGTCAATCAAAGTAGATTTTCCTGAACCTGAGACACCAGTAATACAAATGAATGTGCCTAAAGGAAATTTTATATTAATCTTTTTTAAATTATGTTCAGCCGCGCCAATAATTTCAATGTACTTCTTATTCCTATAATCTCTCGGTTCCGAAGATGGTTTTATCTCTAATTCTTTTTTGAGA
>JABMQK010000145.1 GCA_013203265.1 bacterium
CTTAAGGACCGCTTTAGATATGGTTTTTAAGCAGAAGCTCAAATAAATTTTTTATTTCATAGGTATCAGAGGAGGAAAAATGGCTAACAAAAAAATTTTAATAGTCGATGACGAAATTCAATTAGTGGATATGGTAAAGATGAGATTGGAGGCAAATAGCTATGATGTAATTACTGCTTACGATGGTCAGGAAGGGTTAGATAAGGCCCGTAAAGAAAAACCGGATTTAATAATTTTAGACCTTATGCTTCCCAAGATGGACGGCTACAAAGTTTGCCGAATGCTTAAATTTGATGAGAAGTATAAAAGCATGCCTATCATAATGTTTAGCGCCCGTGCCCAAGAAGAAGATGAAAAAATGGGTATAGAGGTCGGTGCAGATGACTATGTTACCAAGCCGTTTGATCCGAAAATCTTATTAGATAAGATTCAGAAGTTATTAACGAAATCATAAGCAATAAGTCGTAAACCTTAAGTTCTGCAACAATTAACTTTCTAAGCCGAAAGTGAAGTTCTACAGCCGTAGCATCTTTATAATCTTCGGCGGGTAAATGTTTCCTATATAGGTGCTATATAGGAAAATTAAATAACACATGCAAAATATCAGCGTAATTATACCTACTTATAACAGGACTTCGTTTTTGAAGAAAGCAATAGACTCTGTTTTGGCACAGGGCTATCAGGATTTTGAACTTATAGTTGTAGATGACGGTTCAACTGATGAAACAAAGGCATTAATTCAAGAATACAAAGGAAAAGCGAGATATATTTTTCAAGACAAGAAAGGAGCGGCTTCTGCCCGCAATAGAGGAATTAAAGAGTCAAAAAGCGACTTTATTACTTTCTTAGATTCTGATGATTGGTGGGATAAGAATAAGCTCGAGATTCAGCTTAAATCAATGCAGGAGAATCCTGATTATTTGATTTCTCATACTCAAGAAATCTGGTACAAAAATGGCAAGTTACTTAATCAAAAGAAAAGGTATAAGAAATTCGGGGGTTTTATATTTGATAAGTGTCTTTCAATCTGTGTAGTGAGTATGTCTACAGCGATGATTAGAAGAGAATTATTTGAAGAGGTGGGTTTATTTAATGAGAGTTTACCTTGTTGCGAAGATTATGATTTTTGGTTGAGGGTAAGTGTAAAGTTTCCTTTTTTGCTGATTGATAAGCCTCTGACATTAAAAGATGGCGGCCGGCCGGATCAAGTCTCATCAATTTATGCTCAAGGAATGGATAAATTTAGGATTCAGAGCATCAAGGGATTATTAGAGGAGAAGAGTTTGACTAACCAGCAACGAGAAATTGCTGTGCAGGAATTAAAACAGAAGTCTCAGATTTACGCAAAGGGCTGCATTAAGCATGGCAAAAAAGGAGAGGGGGAGTTTTATTTTGGGTATACAAGAAAATTGGGATAGAGCGCTTAAGAATACTGAGATCGTAAGGTCTCGTGTAAAAGGGCTTTTTACTCATGACGCCACAAATTTACCTTATATCTTTTTATGTGAATCTTCGATAAATATAGGCGATACAGTAGTAAGAAGGGGAGAAATTGCGGTTGATAAACCATCTTTAATTCTTCCTTCAGCTTCACCTCAATTTGAAGGATTTGATTTTGAAAAAGAACTTCACATTAATGAAGGCATACTTACAAATTTTCTACTCGTAAGAGGGGTGGCATTCCCGTCTTTAAAATATGACAATAAGACTTATTCTGTTGATATCTTTGAAGGCGGATTAAAAAAAGCAATCAAGCAACATTTAGATAGGTTGCAGCGCAAAGAAGATGTTCAAACAGGTTTGATTACTGGATTAGAGGATAATTGGCAGTTTTCAGTATTGATTTTTATCTGTACTCAAGTAGCCAAATCAGCTGAGACAGATGTAAAGAAATTATTGGATGAACTTAAGAGAAAAGGCAAATTGTATTAGTGCTTGTTATCTTTGCATGTGAATGTATTGACAAGGTGGCGAAATTTTACTAAAATACTCTTTATCATATGAATTTATCTAGCGAAATAACCAATTGGATTAAAATAAGAGTAGAACAAGCTCAAACTAAGGGTGTTGTAGTTGGTTTAAGCGGTGGCTTAGATTCTGCCTGTGTGGCTATTCTTTCAAAGGCAGCATTGGGCAGTAATGCTTTGGGTTTAATTTTACCCTGTCAGAGCAATACCGAAGACGAGAAGCTCGCTCGGCTCGTCGCAGAGAATATCGGTCTAAAGACAGAAAGAATAGTTTTGGATCCGATATATGATAAGCTTTGTGAAAGTTTACCTTGCGCAGGACGAAATGTTTCGGCTAATCTTAAGCCGAGACTACGAATGATTTCTTTGTATTATTTTGCCAGTAAGTTGAATTATCTGGTAGTTGGTAGTGGAAACAAAAGCGAATTAATAGTCGGTTACTTTACTAAGTACGGCGACGGAGGGGTAGATATATTGCCTTTAGGCGGATTGCTTAAGACAGAGGTGAGGGAGTTGGCTAAGGAGCTAGGTGTACCAGATGAGATTATTAAAAGAACTCCTTCAGCTGGATTGTGGGAAGGCCAGACTGACGAGTTAGAATTAGGTTTAAGTTATGAAGATTTAGATAAGGCGATTAGCGCTTTAGAGACAGGCAATACACAAAATTTTTCTTCTCCAGAAGTTTTAGATAAAGTTAAAGAGTTGATTAGGCTATCCGAACATAAAAGATCGTCAATCCCGATATTCGAAAAGAACAGAAAATAAAAACATAAAAAATATTGACAATACGATTTAAATTGGTATATTTAAGTATAGGACAAAGGCGTTCTTTCAAGGCAGAGAAGGAACGCCTTTTATTTTTGATAGTTAGCGAAGATAAAGAAATCTTCGCGGGGGATGCTGAATTTTATTTGTAAGTAATAAGAAATAGGAGGTAGCGATGACAGGGAAAACGGGTTATATAGAAAGAGTTTTAGACACAGTCAAAAAGCGTAATCCTGGAGAACCAGAGTTTCATCAGGCGGTTGCCGAAGTATTAGATTCATTAGGGCCTGTTGTTAAGAAACATTCTGAGTTTGAAGAGGCTGCTATTCTAGAAAGGATAGTTGAGCCAGAGAGACAGATTATTTTTAGA
>JABMQK010000015.1 GCA_013203265.1 bacterium
AATGCCAAGTTGTTCTCCTTCGGGTCCTATAACCCTTAAAGAAGAGGCTCGTATTTTTTCATTCGCTCTAATGAATCGTTTAATGGCTACACCTCCTTTTAATGATACCACAATTTACGGAACATCACTTATGTCGCTTACTATCTATCCTATCTGCTGACACTCAGGCGCCAGGCAGACACTCCATAAGTCATGTCCTTATTGGATTTTCTTCTTTTAACCTCTGAATAAAATTAAAGACCTCTGACTCTCCTTGATCTCCTACAGAACGCTTGCGCACTGATACGGTATTGGCCTTAAATTCTCTCTCTCCAATTACAACAATATAAGGGATCTTCTGTAATTCCGCTTCACGAATTTTTCTATCCAACGTCTCGTTGCGTAAATCGGTTGCGATGCGGAAATTATTCTTTTCTAAAGCCTCCTTAATTTCTATGGCATATGCACAAAATGCATCTTTCACCGGTAAAATTAATACCTGAACGGGAGAAAGCCAAAAAGGTAATGCGCCCGCATAGTGCTCAAGCAAGGTGCCTATGAAACGCTCGATGCTACCTAAAATTACCCTGTGAAGCATTATCGGTCTATACGGTTTTCCGTCGGATCCGATATACTCTAACTTAAACCGTTCTGGCAGCGTAAAATCGCACTGAATAGTCGCACACTGCCACTCTCTCTTTAAGGCATCTTTTAATTTAATATCTACTTTTGGGCCATAAAATGCCCCTTCACCTGGATTAATTTTATAATTCAATTTTGTTTCTTTCAAAACATCTTCTAAGGCTTTCTGCGACCTCTCCCAATCAGAATCTGAACCTATCGACTTTGCTGGACGGGTGCTTAATTCAACACTAAAATCCCGGAATCCAAAAAACTTCATCGTATCAAACACAAAGTCCAAAACTCCTTTTATTTCGAAACGAAGTTGTTCCGACAGGCAAAAGATATGTGCATCATCTTGTGTAAATCCCCGCACGCGAAGCAAACCATGCAAGACACCGCTTTTCTCATAACGGTAGACTGTGCCGAGCTCAAAATAACGTATGGGTAAATCTTTGTAGCTGCGCGTCTGAGACTTGTAAATCAACATATGGCCGGGGCAATTCATCGGCTTTAAAACATATTCTTTATTCTCTATAGACATAGTAAACATATTCTCTCGGTAATAATCATAATGCCCCGATGTAATCCACAAATCCTGTTTCATAATATGGGGAGTAACCACCAGTTGATACCCGCGCTTAATGTGTTCTTTTTTTTCATAGTCTTCAATGATGTTGCGTAAAATCGCTCCTTTGGGATGATAAAATATTAAGCCTGTACCGGCTTGCTCAAAATATATGTCAAAATATTTTAATTCTTTACCTAATTTTCTGTGGTCACGCTTCTTAGCTTCCTCTCTATGTTTTAAATATTCTTCTAATTCTTTCTGAGTAAAAAACGCTGTTCCATAAATACGCCCAAGCATGGGATTGGTCTCAATCCCTCTCCAATAAGCACCTGCCACAGATAAAAGCTTAAAGGCCTTTATTTGTCCCGTGGAATTAATGTGAGGCCCTTTGCATAAATCTAAAAACCCTTCACCTGTTTTATAAATTGAAACTTTGTCTCCAGGAAGATCTTCTAATAGCTCAACCTTATAAAACTCTCCTCTGTTTTTAAACAACTCGATAGCTTCTGGTTTGGCGACTTCCTGCTGAGTGAAAGGTTCGTTCTTTGCAATTATCTCTTTCATTTTCGATTCTATCTTGGCTAAGTCTTCTGGAGAAAATAATTCTTTTTTGCCCTGTTCATTGGCAGCCTTATCAAAATCATAATAGAATCCATCTTCTATAGAAGGGCCTATCCCAAGCTTCACGTCTGGCCATAATTCCTTAACGGCTAGAGCCATTATATGGGCACAAGAATGTCTTAAGGTATCCAAATTAAATTCTGACACAAGTAATCCTTTCTGATGAATGCTCTCTTTAGCTAAATTGTGGGCGGTACAGGACTCGCGAGCCTTTGCATTAGCAAAGGCGAAGTCCCGAAGCCCAACCGCTTAAATTTTCTGGGCTGAGGGAAACCTGTGCCCCATCCCAAGTTTAATTAATCTCTTCTTATTGTCTATGCTAAATTTTTTTATTTCTTTTTCTCTATCTTTAGCTTCAGCTTTATTTGTAAATTCCTCTGTATATAATAATTCTGCCGGTCTTCTTAATCTCGTATACTTTGAACCCCTACCACTATTATGTCTATGTAGTCTACTTTGAACATCTGTGGCAATTCCTGTATAAAAAGAACTATCATTACATTTTAGAATATAAACATGCCACATCTTAAATTAGTTATCTATCCTTAACTTTTCACTTTAACCGCTTCTCCTTCAATTTCTTCTATTTCTTTCGGTATGACATATACATATTGCAAAAACTTCTCAGTAAAATCAATGGCTATTTTAGCATCTTTTTCTTCAATCTTTTCACCAAGCAAAATATCTGGGTGAGCTCCTTTATTACCCCAAAATCTTAATTTATGTGCCAACTTTTTGAGATTCTTGTCTATATTTAATTCCTCAATTTGATCAAAAAGTTTTATCTTCTTCGCTCCTTTGTCTAAACAAGTCTGCTGAATTGCTCGACGACACATAATCACTGATGATACATAACAACCATTGCCATAGTCCCTCAAGCTCTCTAAATAATCTTTTTTAATATTTTCTGGCAACTTATCAATTCTGATTTTAGGCTTAATTTTTGTCCGAGGGAAAATATCTATAGAATGATCCCAAGTATATTGGTATAGCCGCCTAATAACAATTATACCGCTACAATTTTGACATATCCAAGACGTCTGATACGAACCATTGGTTTGGCATTCTAGCTCTTCCACAGCTAGATTAAATTGACACCTAGCACTACAATGTGGACAATCAAATACTTTTATGATTTCGTTATCAGACATGTTCTTCTCTGTAAAAATAGTTCTTATGCCTCTTTTTAATTAATACCTAAATTGGTCCCTCGCAACTATATGTAAACAATGGTTGCTCGGGATCAGTTTTTGCCTCTTTGGCAAAAACTGGTGGGCGGTACAGGACTCGAACCTGTGACCTA
>JABMQK010000146.1 GCA_013203265.1 bacterium
CTTTTAAATCAGATAAGCTGTTCTCAATAACTAATAAATTCTTATTCACCGCAGAAGTACCTTCGCCAATTGAAGTAATTAGATTATCAGAATTTTTGTCGATTGACTTATTGAGCGTAGAAATGTTTTCGTTGGTTGAGCTGTTGAACTTGGAAAGATTAAATAAAAATTCATTAACATTGGCCAAAAGCCTCAGCAGCACAGCTAAAACAATACTACCAGAAATAATTATTGTTCCTAACTTGAATAATTTTCCATAACAAAAATATAACCCCAAGGTTATTCCTGCAAAAAATATTATCCAAGAAATACATATTGATATCTCTCCTATAGGCGTTCTTTTCATATACCCTCCTTTGCTACTAGGTCATATTGTGACACTTTAATTAAATTTACTATTTCCGGAAACTGAGAGGTCAAATCATTAAACCAGCTCTCTACATTCATCAAAAAGAGTCGTAAAAACTCTACATTCAGGTTAGGGTGGTGCTTCTTTAAGAAATAATCCCAATCTTGATGGGCCCCGAAAAGTAATAATGTTTTTTTCGACAAACCGTCTAGCAGCTTATTCTCTATTCCGATGAATCCCTCTATTAAATGTTTAAATACGGTATTTAAAAAAACACGATTGTTAAACCTTTGCTGAATCAACCTTCCGCTTGAAAATAAGAAAATAAAAAAATTCTGGAAAAAACTATCACTATTAGGGATAAACGTTCTCGGCATTTCATTCTCTGAATTTATATGGTAAGTGAGAGTTAAATCCAGCAATGAAAGATGAGAAAGATAGAAAACTCTACTTTGATCATCAAAAGTGCCGCATTCTTTAGTATACATATATAAAAAGTCTTTCAGAGAAAGGTAAAAACACAAAAGAAAATCAAAATAAAGAATAGGTATTTTTTCCTGGTCCAAATCATCTATTATAAACTTATTTGCAAGACCTATATTCTCTTTTATTTTATAATATAAATTCTTATAATCGTTATAATATCCTTTTTTTTCATGATAGGTAAAATTCCAATTCCAGAAAGTATTGAACAAAGAACGAGCGGTATCATTCTTCAAATGATAAGCTAATGCTTTAGCCTCATACCTTAAAGAATATCCAGCAGCTTTTATGCGCTTAGAAATATCGACATCTTCATAATTATTCTTATAATTTTCACTATATCCGCCGATCTTAACTAAAATATCTTTTTTAAATATATTGTTTGAACCAAATAAGAAAGATACTGAATTAGAACTAGTTTTTCCCCATTCCTGGCTCATATGGACGGCCCGCCAGGAACCAACAGGACTATCTAAATCAGATTCAAGTAATCGCCCCCCTATTCCGACGGTTTTTGAAGAAAAATTATTAATAAGATTTTCCAGCCAATCTTCTTTGGGAGCACAATCGGCATCTAAAGACGCGAGATATTTCCCGGTTGAATGCTTAATTGCCGTATTACGCACAGCAGCCAGCCCTTTGTTTACACCATGCCGTATTACTTTTACCGGAAATTGTGAAGCTATCTTTACTGTCTCATCATCGGAACCGTCATCAATAATAAGTATTTCTCCTATGGGATAAGTTTGCTGCAACACTGATTTTAAACAATCTTTAATATATCTCTCAGCGTTAAAACAAGGTATATAAAGTGAAATTTTTTTATATTTCACGTTATTTCCTTATTACTTCCTCCAGCCTGACTCTGGCTGCAGCAATTTCTTGTAACGATTTGTTAATCTCTTCTTTGCGAACATGTAGACCTAATTTTTCTACCATGACATTTCGTTTCTTAAGGGCTCTCCCTACCCTGGCTATAATTTTCCTCAATGGCCCCCGATAGGAAGAATAGAATCTAATTCTTTTAACTAATTTCATAAAAGAATGCCGTAAATACTCAAAAAATCCTTCTTTTTTAATCTTTCCGGCATTGAAAATTATCTTTCTTTCTATGCTATCTATGCCAAAAACTCCGTCATAGCAGCTCATCATGCACCCCGGGCATCCTTGACTGACTATTCTCTCTCTTATTAAATTGTGCTTTCGGGAATTCCAGATCTCATTGAATCTTTTTTCCCTGATACTGCCTATAATGTTATCTTTTTCGCTTAAAACCCAACAAGGATAAATCTCACCATCAGCATTTATAGGACAAGTTGCCCATAAAGCTTGACACCCCTTACTGCCTTTAATATTGCTTTCGCTCATATAAGACGGGATTTTTTCCAGATAAGAAGAAGGATTACTGGCAATTCCATACTTATCACAGGAAGAAATAATTCTTTCAATCGTTTCTTTTAATTCTGTTGATTCTTTCTGAGAAATAAAAAAATCACATTTCCTCGATCTATCTTTTATAAAAAGAGTGCTAAAAGGCTGAAATTTTACAGTTGTAGCTCCAATCTCGTTAGCCAGCTCTGAAATATAGTCTAAATAACTATAATTGTAGCGTGAAATAACTGTGGCCAAAGTAGCCTCAATGTCATACTTTTTTAAGTTCTTAAGCGCATCTTTTGCCTTATCAAACGAACCTTTACCTCTTAAGTAATCATGTATCTCTTGCGGGCCTTCAATTGATATATTCACAACATCAATCTTTACCTTGGCTAATCTTTTAGCAATAACATCACTTACTAAAATACCGTTTGAAGTAATACAGGCATTTAATCCTTTATTTTTTGAAAAAGAAATCAATTCAAATATATCCTGCCTCAACAATGGCTCTCCGCCGCTGAATACTACAGTAGGTATACCCATGGTTGAAATATCATCTACAACCTCCTTCCATTGTCCAGTTGAAAGCTCTGAACTAACTTCTTTAGGAATATCACACATCCGGCAAGAAGAATTACATTTATTGGTTATAGAAATTATAACTTCTTTTAATCTACGCATAATCTTCTAGAATTTTCTGGTAACTACTTAATAAATTAGAAGCTTTTTTAAAACTCCCGGCTTTATTCCTATCATTTCCAGACCCTGAAATAAAAGTATCAGCAATACTCTTTAAAGAATCGGATTCAGGATGAGCCCAACATGTTTGCAGGCAGGGCTTTTGGCAATTTTTCATTAAATTCCTTGCCTGAAAAGCCTCTTTTGTATTTAAACACTCTTCCAAACTCATATTTTTTATATTGCCAAAAGAAACCCCGCAGCTTCTCATTTCTCCGTCAGGGCCTATATTTATAAATACAAAAGGATTACACTTCCAATCCTTTTTAGTCAGATTATCGTTAAAATGTTCCACCCACAAACAAGGGTCATGCAAGAAAGCTATTAAACCATGACTATTCTTATATTCAACAATTTTGTCAATCTGCTCTTTTAACACAACCACATTATCTCCCCTTATCCAAAAAGGAGCCTGATCAGAGGTATTCTGCATATCATCCTGAGCGACAATAACCGGATGGTACACCAAACATTCTACACTCAAATTCTCTACTATGGATATAATGTCAAAAAGCTCGTTTACGTTCTCTTTCATTATTGTAGTCCATACCGAAATCTGCGGGCCTTTTTTTCTCTGTTTTTTTGCCTTAGCAAGATTATCTAGAGCTTTTATTGCTTTATTAAAACTGCCCTTCTCTCTGATGTAGTCATGAGTAGATGCTTTTGCCCCATCCAAAGATACAGCAATATTATTAAGCCCTGATGCTATTATTTTATCTGCAAGCCCTTCATTTATTAATGAACCGTTTGAAACAACTTCTACCACAAGTTTCCGCTGAGCAGCATATTTAATTAATTCAAATATGTCTTTTCTTAAAAAAGGCTCGCCCCCGGTAAGAGTTATTACACAATCCGATTTCCATCCGGCAATTTCATTAAACGCTTTCTTTACTACTTCAGTAGGCAACTCATGATTCTTCAGTATTTTTACTACCCCGCACATCTGACAATTATAAGTACACTTATGGCTTAAACTTATATAAATCCAATGAGGTTTGGCAAACGGATAATTAAGGGTCTCTGAAAAATGATAGGCTAAATTTGTCTCAAATTCTCTAAAATAATTCATTATGAATATCTTGCTTAATTTTGCCCTTTACTATCTAGCCTTGCAGATCCCCTTAAAAAATTCTTTTACATCTCTTATAATACCTGAAGGAAAATATACACAATCCTGTAAACAATGCTCATTGCACCTTTTGGATTTTATACGCATTTTTGCCGCGTTAAAGGAATACCAAATACGTTTTAAGGATTTTTCTTTTAAATCACCATAAACCCCTGAACAACTCCATAACTTTCCATCCGAAGTAATCACTATTCTTTTTATTCCCTCATAACATTTAATATGAGACTTAGGCCTTCTGCCTTTAAAGTAACCTGGCAAGGCTTTCAAAATTTCATTATCAGTGTAAATATTCAAATTATCACTCTCAGACTTAATGTTAATAATCTCCGGTATAATCTTTTCTAAGCGTTCAACCATCTCTTCTGAAGGCCAAAGCGGATTATTGACTTTTTTATACATTTTTGTGTTGTTAAAAAGTAATGGCTGGAAAACAATAATATTACATTTCTTCAACCGGGCAAACTCAATCATCGGAATCATATCATCAATATTGCTATTCATAATTGTGAAATTGATTCCTACTGTGGGAATTTTTTGGTCATATTTGTCCTTATAATAATTAATTCTGTCTATGCTTCGTTCGGCTTTATCGAAAGATCCTTTTCCTCTAATCTCATCATTAATGCTTTTTAAACCATCAAGGGAAACAGTTATATGATTTAACCTTAAATTGATAAGTTTCTTGATAATATCATCATTAAGTAACATTCCATTAGTAATAATATCTACCATTTCTATGTTTTTACCTATTGCAAGCTCAACAATCTCTAGTAAATCTCTTCTCAATAATGGCTCCCCACCTGACAAAATAAGATGTTCTATACCCATTTGCTTCATCTGAATAATAATATCTTTTATCTCTACAGTAGATAATTCATTCTCTTCTCCGTTTGGATTCTTATAGATATCGCACATTTTACATTGTAGGTTGCAGCGGTTAGTCAAACTGAGATAGACATGTTCCGGAGGAACAATAGGATAAGAAATCAGCCTACTGGAATAAAAACCTAATCTTTCTCTCAGCTTAATCCATTCTTTTTTAAGCTTGCCATCTGCCATAGGTTTATTTTTCCTTTTTATAAAAATTTAATAAATTAAATAAACTCTGAGCTGTTTCGTGGGAATAACAACTTTGCATACATAAATCTTTGCAATTTTTTGAATGGATACGCAGATTATAAGCCTCTTTTGATTCCCAGGCTTTTTTTAGAGAAATCTCATCCAAATTCCCGCATATTCCATGGCAGCTATAAACTAAAGGCTTATTTTTCTCATAACATATAAATACGGTTTTGAACCCTCCGAAGCAAACCCAATCCTTTCGAGTAAGTTTCCCTTGGTAATATTTAACCAATAATTCTAGACGAGGTTCTTCATAGATTGTGATGTGTTTTGGTTTGTAGCCTTTTACTTTCACAATTTCTCGGCTTAAAACCGGAACGTTTTCTTTTTTCACCCAGTAGTCAGGCAGGTTCTTATTCAAAAAATTAGCGTTATCGCATACTAGAGGCTGGAAATTAATCACGTCAACACCTAAATCATCAGCCAATTTGATAATTTCGCTTATTTCACTGACATTATTATCCATAACAGTATAAGCGATACCGAGCGAAAAAGAATGATTATTTTTTCTTTTCTTATTTAAAATGTTGATAGCGCCTATGGCTTTTTCGAATACACCTTGGCCTCTGAAAAAGTCATTGGTTTTTTCTAATCCGTCTAGGGAAAAATGGAGATGATTTACCTTTGATTTTGCTATTTGGCCAGCTAAACTCTCATCTATTAATACACCGTTAGTGGTAATTATGCTTCGCAGGCCTTTTTGATGAGCATATTCACAAATTTTAAAGATATCATTTCGAATAAAGGGTTCACCCCCCGTAAGAAGAACTTCTTTTATCCCGTAAACATAGGCTTCATCAATTATGTGAAATATCTGTTTAGTAGATAATTCTTCTTCTTGAGACAATAAATTAACTATACTGCACATTTTACACTTTAAATTACACCGGTAAGTGAGCGAAATCTGGATAACCTCCGGAGAAACTAATGGATAGTTTACTCGTCGGGAAAGCCAAAATAAAAACTTATCCATTCATTCTCCCTTTTTTTACTTTAGAGCAAACCCTTTTTGCAATCTCCAAGAACGAATTAGACTCAGGGCGCGCGTGGCAATCTTGTAAACAATAATTCCGGCAATTTTTTACAAACCAGCGCCTTTTAACAGCCCGGGGAGAAGACCAGATTTTTTTCAGGCTTCTTGCGGCCTTATAATTTCCCACTACTTCGCCGCATACTTGGATATCGCCGGTAGGAATAACGACCAGCCTTTTTAAACCCGCGAAGCAAACCCAATCTCGTTTTTGTAAATCACCTCTAAAATAATCGGCGAACGATTTAAAACTCGGATAATCGAAACAATACCCTTTGGATTTTCCGTAGTCATAGATCTCCTGAAATATCTTATCTAAATCTTTAAAATACTCTTTCTCTATCCACAAATCGTGGGTCTTCTTCTGCGAAAAAAGCTGTACGTTATCCAATGTTAACGCCGTAAAATATATTCCGTAAGCGGAGAGTGAATAAGCTAAATCGATATATTCTTTTAACTCTAACAGATTTTTTTTAGAAACAGTAAGAATCAAAACAACTTTCGGCCTTATCGAATTATCGAATTCATTCAAAAGATTTATTCCCCGCAAAATTTTATTGTAAGCCCCTTTTTGACCTCTCAGGGAATCGTGAGTTTTCTCTTTAGCTCCGTCTAAAGAAACGCTCAAAATGTCAACTCGACACTCGATAATCTTAGCAACCATATTTTCATTAATAAGGGTCCCATTAGTACAAATCACTAAAGACAACTCTTTCTTTTTCACATATTTAGCGATCTCTGGCCAATCTTCCCTTAATAAAGGCTCACCGCCCAATAAATGAACCTCCTTAATTCCCCATTTGGCACTTTCATCAAGAATGTCTTTTATATCCGATAAACCTAATTCAGAATCCGAATTGTCCTGCCGCCACACATTGCACGACGTACATTGTAAATTACATCGGTTAGTAACTGAAATCTGAAGCACGTCGGGTGAGACAAATGGATAACAAATTTGTCTTGAAAAATAAAATCCTATATCTCTTAAAAAGTCATTCATACCTCTTGATTTTATTCAATATATTGCCATAATTCTATGTAAGGACCTATTTTTGAGCAAAAAAAGTTATTGCCGGCCCGTGTTCATGGTTTTCTTTTTGAATTAATTCGACATTTTTAAAACCCGCATCGCGGACTACTGCAAGAAGATCATCTTCAAACAACCAGAACACCTTTTTTACTATACTGCCGAGCATATTCCCAACATCCTCATCCATATATTTACCTCGATAAACACGGCCATTATATCCAATAGTTTCAATCGAAGAAACAGGATAATTTGCGTCAGCATAATGGGTCCATACAAATAATTTATCGGTAAGTTTGCCAATACAATACATTAAAGACACAGGATCATTTAAATGATAGAGAATGCCGAGTGCTAAACATAAATCGAATTGCAAAGAAAGTGAATCTAATATCACTTGCACATTGCCAAACAGGAATTCACATTTATCCAATTTAAATGCGTTTTTTATAATTAGAGATTTCAAAAAATTTTCCTTTCTACCTTCGATAGCGATAACCTTCTTTGCTCCCCACATCTGCAACATAGAAGAATGCATTCCTTCGAGACAACCTAATTCCAGAACCGTTAAGCCCCTTAAATTTACTCTTTCTCTTAACTTATCAATCTTGGGCTCAAACGGAAGGTCCTGTTTAAACTTCACTGCCACAGAGATCTCTTCAAGAGGGAACCTGCAGTGCCAATTTTTGATAATTTCAAAACCGTACAATTTGGATATCGCTGCACTCATCAAATTACTGCCATCGCCGCTCAAACATAGCACGCTGCCAGCATTTTTTTGTTCCTTTATCATAATCTTTACCGACTCATCTATTCTACGCTGAATCCCTTTTATTTCCTGCTCGAGGTGTTTATCGCTTGCCTCATGTAAGATAGACTCCAAAAACCTATATTCTTTACGCAGTAAATTCTGACGGATATCTTGAGGAAAGGTTTTGATTCCATCTAGAAAATTTTTATGAATATTTTCTATACTTTCCGATTCGGGCCTTTCAGAACAAAATTGAGTGCAATTTACCTCACATTTTTTTAGCTTTTCTCTGATTTCATATGCTTTTTCAGAATGCCATACCTTTTTTAAAGAATCGTGTTTAATGTTACCGAATGCTTCAAAACAAACAAAGCTAATATCTCCTTGAGGATTTATAAAAAATCTATTGAACCCTGCAAAGCAGGAATTTACTCTTCTTTCCCTTTTAAAATGCTGGATTGTCTTCTCTGGCATATATCCAATAGAAAGTCTTTTAGACATTTCCCTTTTCATACATTCTATCTCCCGAAAACTATTTTCTAACTTAGAAATATCTTCTTTTCTAATCCAAAAGTTAGATTCAAAGTCAATGTTTTCCAATAAGCTTCCATTGTATACTAAGGGCTGAAAAACTATATCACAACATTGCATCTTCTCTGCTAATTTAACTAGCAGGGAGAGCCCCTCCATGTTATCCCTCATAATTACACTTACTAGGCCAACATATAATCTTCTTTCTTCACTATCTATCCCTCTACCAAATTCCTTTTTATAGTGATTAATAAGCTCCATGGCATGTATAGCTTTCTCGAAAACTCCGTCTCCCCTTATATAATTATGAATTGCAGGTGTAGCACTGTCGATAGAAAACGTAATATCTCTTAATTTTGACGAGACAATTTTTTTAGCTATTTCGTCAGTTATGAAACTGCCGTTTGTATTAATGGTAGTAATTATACCCGGACGGGTCGCATAATTAATCAATTCAAAAATATCCTTTCGCAGCAAAGCCTCTCCGCCAGTAAAATAAATACTTTTTATCTCCATTTTAATAGCTTGGTCAATTAAGTTTTTTGCTTCTTCAGTGGTAAGCTCGTCCCTAAAAGACTGCTTCCATACATCGCAGATCTTACATTTAATATTGCACCTAGAAGTAAGCATAATCTGGATCATGTCCGGTTCAACCATTACTTTATTTAAAACCCGGGAAAAATAAAACAAATAGTCTTTTTTGTATTTCGCAAATAAGTTTTTATCCGAATTATACTCCATACTTAACTTATCCCTCCCTTATAAAGGCCCAAGAACTTCGCGAAGTAAAGCAAGATTTTTCTTCGTAAATACCTAACTGAGTGTGTATTTGTTCTGCCAATATACCATTGGGAATCAGCGTTGTGTTTTATTCTTAATTCTTCCTGCTGTTCCCAAAGATATGATTTTCTGGGTATATAGCACGCGCTGACACTGACAAATTCATCGATGTTTTTCCTATTCATAAGTAAAAATAGTATTGTTTCTAAGATATCCACCCGTCGCTCTACGGGATAGCCGACCATCCAAAGCGTATTTACTTTAATCCCCGAAGAGTGAGTCATTTTTAACGCTTTGGCTATATCCCACTTTAAAGGCTTACCCATGTGCCGCAGAACCCGGGAAGCACCGCTTTCTACGCCATAGGTAAGATAAATACACCCCGCCTGTTTTAATTTCTGAAATAATTCTTGAGTCATTTTAGGATCTGCCCGGGCCATTCCTCCCCATTCAAAACCTGCTTCTTTTTCTATAAGCATATCCGCCAATCCTTCTAATTCTTTTAAATCACCGTTTATCATCAAATCGTTACTTTTAAAACGCTTTCTTTTAAACATTTTATTATGGCTCATCATCTCTTCAGCAATATTATTCGCTTCTCTCATTCTGTAATTACCCCACATAGCTTTATCCGTACAGAATTTACAATAATAATTACATCCTCTGCTGAAAATTATGGGTATCTCATCCTTGTTTGTATAACGTTCAAAATGAAAAAGGTGCAAAGCCGGGAATGGTATACTGTTTATGTTTAGCTGCTCTTTGTTCCACCCGTTATCCCTGAATCCATTCCCTGTATTTATGATGGTTCCTTTTATACTGAGGCTTCTTATCGATTCACCACCTACAATTTTTTTTACCAGCTCGCTGACAATTTTTTCTCCCTCACCCCGGACATAAACGTCCACATTGTTATTCAAATCATTCTCTGTCACTTCTGCACACCAAGGGCCACCAAAAAGTATAAATAAATCTTTCTTTTTTTCTTTAAGCTTGCCTGACAATAAATTAGCTAATATCCAGGAGTGGCTATTAACACTTAATCCTATAACTTTAGGGTTATTCTCCAAAATCAGCAGAGACCAATCTTCAAGTAATTTCGGAAGGTTAAAATGCTTACCAATCGCTGTTTCTGTTGCCCACTCATCTGAAGATTCCCAATCCCAGAGAAATCTTTTTGCTTTTTTCTCATGATATAACTTAGAATTTAAGCAATGCATCTTTACATCATAGCCATCATATATCAATTGCGCGGCAATATAAGCAATGCCCAAAGGAGGCATATCTACTCCATAAAGAGGCGGAACGACTAAAGATATTTTTAATGCATTCATTTTCCTGAGCTCCAAAATTTATTTTAAAGTCTCAAGCTTATCACTTACAACAAAGTCTGATTAGCGTTGTGCCGTCATATCTGCAAGCAGTCTCTATCTTTTCAAAAATAATATCGGAGATAATTCATGCCCTCTTATGTTATCCAGCTCTAATTATCACAAGATTACGCAAACCTGCAGGCAAGCAGGTTTACGCACCGCAAAAACAAGGCAACAGACATGGCCAAGCGCATTTTTTCACCTTTCCCCAAGCCTTAATTATTTCCTTCCCTTGAAGTATCTCTTTTAAATCCTGCCTTTTTATATCACCATAAGATGAAAAACAGGTAACAGCCTTCCCCTGATTAGAAATTAAAACAGTTTCATAAGCGGACAGGCATTTTACATCATTAGGTTTTAACGTTCCTCGAAAATACTTTTTTGTCAAAGATAAATTCCTAATCGAAGGAATTATAAATTGGGGATTTTCTTTTTTTAATTCTATTAATTTGTCTATAAGTTTATCCAGAACAATCAGCCTGTCTTCAGAAATCCAAAAGGAAGATTTTTTTCTTTCACTCATTTTTAAATTATTGGAAAGCAATGTTTGAAATTGTAGTGAGTTTGCATTCAATTTTCTTACGAAATCAGCTAAATCGGGTAATTCCTCCAAATTTTGATTTAAAATTATTGCGATCACATTAAAATTTATTTGAGGGTATTCCTTTTTCAATGAAGAAAGCAATTTTAAGCTCTCGATACTTCTTTGCCATGCTATATCGGAATTTCTTATGTAATTGTGAACATTCGGTTTTAGTGAGTCCAGAGAATTGACCAGAGAAATAGTATTGTCTATAAGATAAGGTTTTAATCTCTCGAAGTATTCTTTTATCAATATCCCGTTTGTTAATACTCCTAACTGCTTAATCTCTGTTTTTCTTGCATAGTCAAATATCTCAAAAATATCTTTTCTCAATAATGGCTCTCCTCCGGAAAGAGCAATCTCTTTTATTCCCAACTTTTTAGCCTGCTTAAGCATTTTTTTTACATACAAAATATCTATATTTTTTTCTTTTACGCCTGTTTTCCATATATCACAAATCCGGCAATCAAGATTACAGTTATGAGTAACATCCAATATAAGAAGACGCGGCGTGCTAATTAAATTATCTGCGGGAACTTTTTTTCTAATCTTGAAAAACTCAACTATATTTCCTAATATATAAAAAATCTTATGGACAACAAAAAACAGATATATTTCCAGTTTTTTATTTAATACCTTTGTGTTGCTCTCCTTGATAAAACGCTTACCCAAAATATAGCTAAAACGACCTATCTTTATCATATTCATAAAAGTAGCGCCCCAGAAAGAAACTATGCTTGTCTTTAACTCTTTCAGCAAAGGATGATCATTGTATAAATGCCGGACAAGAAGGTTACCTCTACCGTACATATAGGCCTGTTTAATAAAAGTAGCGGCCGCATCCTTCCTGTAATGGATAACTTTTATATCTTTATTCCAAACAAACCTATGTCCGGCTTGAAACAGGCGCCAAAAGAACTCTAAATCCTCTCCCGCCGGTAAAAGAAAAATCTCATTAAGCCGGTGTTTCTCAAAAATCCAGCGTTTGAGAGAAACATTACAGGTAGGGAAAAATATAATTTCCTTTTTACCATAGATAACATTTTCTATACTGCAGGTACTTAAAAATTGACCTACCAATACAGGAATCCCTTGAGAAGAAGCAATAGTAAGACCGCCAACAGCGACAATATCTTGATTACGCTGATGCGTTTCTACCATTTTCTCAATCCAATCAGGTTCTAATACACAATCATCATCAGTAAAGCCAACAATGCTTGATGTTGATAGAGAAACTCCGATATTTCTGGCATAAGCCGGCCCCTTGGAAGGATATCCTCGATAATACACTACATGAGAGAGTAGATTTTTGAACCCGTCCACTACTTTCTTTATAGCGCTGCCTTTAGACCCATCGTCGATAACAATAACTTCCATCCTATCCTTATTAAATGTCTGCTCTCTAACGGAATCCAAACAAGCCATAAGCAAACGCTTTCTATTATGGGCGGGTATAATTAAACTGAATTCCATCTACTTTCTTAAAGTTACCTCTACCTAAAAATTAATAATTATTTCTCCACGAAAATAAACATACTCTCCCGGCAATAAAAACTGTCTCCCTTTTTGTAAACACTGGAGAACTCTACCCCTCTGATAAAGATCGGAATTTACAATATTAAGACGAGTTTGGGAATCTATCTGCCGTGGAATTAATTTTACAGATGGAAAATGTTTACCATCTTGACCATTCTCTAGGACTCCTATAAATTTCTCTCCATTTTGCTCAATTCCGCCATCAGTAGATAGAATCTCCCAGTCATCATCGATACCCCCTTTAAAGGAAGGAAATATTCCTTTTTCAGTATTTGTTATCCATTGGTTGTACCTTTCGGAAAGCATGATATTGGTCTGCAGACGGTCAACCTCTATTTCTTTATCTACCAATATGTGAATATCTATCCCAATAATATTATTTTTCTTCAACTTAACCTGCCAACGTTGCCTTAGAGGCAAATATGACCATCTGCCGAGAAACTCAAGCACCCCTTCCTTTTCTATATCAATCCAAACAACTTGCGAGGCAGAATCATACCATCGCCCCTTAGAGCGTAAAGAACTATAGACTCCGAGCCCTTTTGTTAATTCTTTATCATTCCAATATATACCGCCCCTCCCTTTATCAAAAATAAACTTTATTTTCCGTCTTTGTAATACTTTATCAATATCTTTTAGGTTATTGCGTTTATGTTCATCCAAGACAAGGTTCACGTCAAAACATAAATGTCTTCCCTTCAGACACTTTACATTTTCTTCTGATTCAACAGTATTTACTTGTAATGCCCTTCCTCTATTAGATATATCGGAATTAAATATCTTAGCAAATTTATTCGGAGATTTAGAGAATCTCAAAGATACCTTAGGATATTCGTTGTCTTTACTCTGAAAAACCACCTCTCCGTCCGGAATACATCGTTGCAGTATATCTGTTTGATATCCTAAAAATTTTTCAGGAAATTTCCCGGCACCATAATCACTATAATAATTTTCATATTTATCAGACCAGCCAAATTGTATGATTTTTTTGTCAATTTCGACTTCTTCGTTAACCGCTAAATCAATCTTAAAGAATAAAGAAGAATCATTGTTTACCTCTATTTGCCAAATCTGAATAACCGGAAGATCAGGCCAAATTCCTTTCGCAACTAATTTGCTTCGGCTTTCTTTTTTCACTTCCCAATAAGCTGATTCAGAAGAATACCATCTGCGATTAACCGATATCAGGGCTATTACGTTGCCGGCTTTAGTCAAGCTTAGATTGTTGTAAAAAATAATACACTGCCCTTTATTAAATATTATTCTTAATTTTCCGCTAGATAAAGCCGAATCATCTTGGATCTTCGCTAAATAATTACCTACATCTGGAATATCTAATATTATCTTTCCTTTAAACAATACAAAGCTATTGCTTCGGCCTGCTGAGATATTTTGTAACCCTGCTTGTCTATATTGCAATATGCGGCAATTTGCTATATAATCTGAGTTCCATATCTGACAATCGCTTAGGGGATCCTCTTTAAATATTTCAAAAGCCAACGGGATATACTCTTTTTTTTGCCGTGACGATAGCAGACCGATACACTTTCTTGGGGCACCTCCGGGAAGAAAAGCTGACCAATCTACATCATTGTTTTCCAAAACAGGAAAATCACCGCTTTCCGTGGGAGTAAACCATTGCGAGTATTCGTTAGAAAACATAATATTTACAAACCCTTGCTCGACTTCGCCGAGATTATCGCCTTCAACTTCAATTATTAACTTAATATCATTGTCCTCTGTCAATTCTATTTTCCATGTCTGTGTTAAACCAAACTGATACAAAGTACCCTTTGCAATTAAAGCTTTACCTTCTATTGCCTCAACCTCCCAGCTTGCCTGAAAAGAACTATAATCTTTATCTCCTATACGCAAAAGTGTGTATCCGCCGGAATCCGAAGTAAGCACCTTGTTTTGCCAATTTAGAAATATTTTACCGTTGTTAAATACAACACTTACCGGCCCTTTTTTTATAATACCAATTCCCATCTTCATGCCGACCGTCTGAGTATAGAGAGGAATCACTTTATCGGCAGTATCATCCTTTACTACTCTCCCTTCTCTTAAGAATATTGCCCGGCTGCAAAGGCGCTGTATCATATTTATATCATGAGAAACAAAAACAATTGTTTTCCCCTGTTCCTTGAGTTGAAACACTTTCTTAATGCATTTTTTCTGAAAAAATTCATCGCCCACAGCCAAAGTATCATCAATAAGTAATGTATCGGGATTCATGTGTATGGCAACTGCAAAAGCAAGGCGCACAAACATACCTTGGGAATAACATTTAACCGGTGCATGTATAAATTTACCCAAACCGGCAAAATCTGTGATTTCTTCATATATATTATTAATAGATTCTTCGCTCAGCCCAAACAAACTGGCACTTAAATAAACATTATCTTTTCCGGTAAGTTCTGTTTGAAAACCGGCCCCTAACTCTAGGAGTCCGGCTACTTTTCCTGTTACGTCAATATCGCCTCGGTCAGAGTGAAGCATGCCCGCTATTAACTTTAAAACAGTTGATTTTCCTGCTCCGTTTTCACCTATCAAGCCTACAATTTCACCCTTTTTTATCTCAAAATTTATATCTTTCAATGCCCAAAAATTATCCCAGGATACTTTTCTGTCAATAATGAACTTTATCCTAAACATCTCCCAGACATTTTTAAAAACAAC
>JABMQK010000147.1 GCA_013203265.1 bacterium
AACTCTTGCCCCTCTGCTCATCTGGTTTAGGCCAAAACACAAATCTGCCAAGTATATGTTAATGTATATCATATTATCTTTCTTCGCCTGGGCAAATACAAGCCAACAGGTTCGTTTTCTTCTGCCTGCGCTGGGAGCATTAAGTATATGCTTATATGCGCCTTTTGAATGTTCATTAAAAGGAAAAATTATTAATCGTTGCTCTATACGTCTAATCGCTATTGGACTAATACTATATAATCTCTCCTTTGTGGTACTTCAATTCCAAAAGTACCAACCCTTAGCTTTTGTCTCGGGCAAAATCAATCGAGAAGAATTTCTTAAAAAGCATCTTAGAGACTACGAACCTATCCAGTATATGAACACACACCTATCATCAAATTCTAAAACCTATATGGTAGCTATCAGCAATATAGGATACTATTGCAAAAAACCATTTGTTCAGGAAAGTATCTTCGATTATACATTTAGGAATATAATTTCAGAATCAACTTCTCCTCAACAAATCGCCTCCTGGCTAAGAAAACAAGGCATAACTCATCTACTAATTAATGAAGATACCGCAATTCAGTATATCTATCCTGACCTTGATACATTACACCTAAAAAGGTATAATATATTCCACAACAATTATCTAGATCCTGTTTATAATAATGGAATCGTCTTTTTGTATCAAATTAAATACAAAGACATAAAAACTATTGATAATAAATGAGGAGGCGTTATGCCTAAAGAACCATTTATATCGATTATTATCCCTGTAAGAAATTTTGAACGCACTCTCGATAAAACATTCGAGTATTTAATGCAGGTGAATTATCCTCGTGATCGTATGGAAATAGTCGTAGCTGACGGTGGAAGTTCAGATAAAACAGTCCCCTTAATAAAACAATATCAGCAAAAGTATCCATTTATAAAACTAGTAGAAATTCCCAATTGCCCCTCGCCTGGTTATGCACGCAATAAAGCATTGGAAAAGGTAAAAGGGGAATTTTTATTTTTTACCGATGGGGACTGTGCTCCATGCAAAGAATGGATTTATGAAATGTTAAAACACTTCCAGCGTGATGAAAAAATCGGTATCGTGGGAGGCGAAATTTATACATTAAGGGTAGAAAAAGATAATGTTGTTGAGGCATGGTGTGAACATTTCCGTTTCAATATGGTCTCGCCGCGCTACGGCTTTATCAAAGAAGGTTATTTCCCTATTCTATCAGATATGTATCCCACTCAAATTGCAGGGCATCGCGCATATTTCTTTGTCACCGCAAATGTCGCCTATCGGAAAAAAGCTATTGATCAAGCAAGGGCTCGATTCTGGACTAAACCCACAGGAGAAGATATAGATTTTTGTTATCAAGTACAACGTGCAGGCTGGAAACTCTATTTTACCCCTAGGGCAAAAGTAGACCATATGCATCGTGCAAACCTAAAACAACTTTTAAAAGTCTGGACTACCTATGGTGCAGCCCATCCTCCGCTTCTTGATAAATATAGTAAAAATCGAATAGAGATAATTTTACAATTGCAAAAAGCAAGGCCTAAAATAAGCTTTCCATTTCCGATAAAAGGATTTATTTATTTAGGAAACTTCCATTTATTTCAAATTTTTATTTTATTTTCTTTAATATTTTTAGTAACTTCAATAAACAACCCTGCCTCATTATTCCTAAAAATACTGGTTGGGGCTTCTGTAATACTTTCTATTTATTTTAGTTATCAATTCATCAAATGGTGTATACCTATGGAACCGCGAGAAAACTTCTTTTCTTGGTGTAAGATGAAGTATCTGACTAATCTCTACTTCATAAAAGGTGGGCTAAAAGGAAGCCTAAAATATAAAACTTTCTGTATAGAGCCTAGCTTTTAATTCAATTCTTATCTCTTCTTCCTTTAAACTATCACTTACGAATCAAAGCCAAAGCCTCTGCCCTTGTTTTCTGATTCTCTTTAAATATCCCGCGCACAGCACTGGTTATTGTTAAAGCTCCTGCCTTCTTTACTCCGCGCATTGACATACAAAGATGCTCTGCTTCAAGTACAACCATAACGCCTCGAGGTTTTAGCTTCGTCATGATTACTTCTGCTATCTCTGTTGTAAGTCTTTCTTGCACTTGAAGGCGTCTTGATAAAATATCGACTACTCGAGCAATTTTACTTAAACCTGTAACCCGACCAGACTTCGGAATATAAGCAACATGAGCCCTACCAATAAAAGGTAAAAGATGGTGTTCACATACAGAATACAACGGAATATCTTTAAGAAGTACTATTTCATCGTGCTTCTGATCTAAAATAACTTCGAGTTCTTTTTTTGCATCTTGCTTAATCCCTGAAAAGATTTCCTCATACATATCAGCTACTCTTTGTGGGGTTGCTTGGAGATCTTTTCTGTTCGAATCTTCTCCTATCGCATTTAAAATATTGACTACTGCTTTTTTAATCTTGTTTTTATCCATTCTTTCCTCCTCAAATGAACACATAAGTTACGGAGTTCGCCAATACTCGCCACAATAATCAGCGAGTTCGCCTATTTTTTTGGCGAATTTTGTGGCGGACAACATGAC
>JABMQK010000148.1 GCA_013203265.1 bacterium
AAAGCTGAAAGTAGAATTAATAAAGGCACAAAATTTGTAATTGAGTTATCAAATAATATAGCTGAACAATGAAAAAAGAAGAATATGATGTAATTATAATTGGAGCCGGAATCGGTGGACTTGTTTGTGGATGCTATCTAGCTAAGGCTGGGATGAAAGTACTTATTGCAGAAAAGAATGATAAACCCGGAGGATATTGCACGTCTTTTAAGTATAAAGGTTTTCATTTCGATGCTTGTGTTCATATTCTTGCTAGCTGTCGTAGAGATGGTACTTTGGGTAAAATTATTGATGAATTACAGATTGATACCTTGATTAATATAAAAGCATATGATCCTCCAAATATTATTATTATGCCTGATAAAAGAATAAAAATCTACCGCAAATATAATAAGACTCTTGATGAATTTATTAGATGGTTTCCTAAAGAATCATACAAGCTTAGGGATTTCTTTAATTACATATATAATACACAAAGTCTTTCTTTTATTACTTTGAGAAACATTACTTTTAAAGACTTTTTGGATGGTTATTTTAACGATGAAGATTTAAAGAATTTAATTTCAAAAATAGTTTTAATTTGTACTGGTGTTTTTTCTTCTTGTATTTCTGCTTTTATTGCTTGTTCAACTCTTAAAGAATATTTTATTGATGGAGGATATTATCCTAAAGGAGGAATACAATCGTTTACAAATGCTTTAGTTAAAAGATTTTTAAGCCTAGGAGGAGAGTTATTTTTATCAAGAGAGGTAAAAAAAATTAAAATTATTACAAGTGAGGCGAAAGGCATTTCATTTGATAACAAAAATTTTATTTCATCCAAATATGTTATCTCTAATTGCGATGCAATTGAGACATTTTCAAAATTAATAAGAAAAAGTGATACAAATTCATATTTTAGTGATAAATTGTTAAATATGGTGCCAACTTTGTCAGCTTTTGTAGTTTATATTGCTTTGAAAAAAAAATTAAAAGATTTTTCAGAATTAAAATCAACTTTATATTATCTCTCCAGACCAAGCTCAGAGTTCGCTACAAAAAGAATGCTTCATAGATGTAAAAATGATTATTTTATTTGCACTTCTCCTTCTCTTTTTGACAGTGATTTATCGAAAAGCAACTTAGAATCTTTTCTATTATTGACTAATGCCCACTATAAAAATAAAGAATTCTGGGATAAAAATAAGATGTTACTCGCTGATAACTTGATAAAGAAAGTTAACAATTTCATTCCCAATTTTTCTAAATCCATTTATTTTAAAAAAATAGCAACACCTTATACCTTATTTAAAAGAACATTAAACTATAAAGGAGCTGCATATGGTTGGGCTGGAATACCTACTCAGATATGTGACCCTTGTTTAGTCGGTAAAACAAAAATTAGAAATTTATACTTGGTCGGTCATTGGACTACTCAAAGTCATGGAGTAATTTCAGTAGCATATGTAGGAGCTAGGATTGCTAAATTAATTATTAAAGAATACAAATTTCATGAATAGTAAAAGAATAGTTATAACAGGCATAGGAGCTATAGCTTCAATTGGAATTGGTGTCGACAACTTATTTAGGAATATATTACAAAAGAAGACAAATATAAAAAAGAAAGATTTTATTCTAAATGGCGAATTATGGGATAGTTTTTATAAACATACAATTGATAATTTTAATATAAATGATTTTGGTTTAGACGATCTTGAATTAGATCGAATAAAATGTTGGAAGGAGGGAGATGAAATAGTAGATTTATATTATTTGATTGCTGTTATTAAATTAGCGCTCGATGATGCAAATTTGCAATATGATTTTGATAAAGATGATATGCCAATTAGCCTTGTTTTAGCTCATGAGAATCTAAATTTAACACCATTCTTAGAGAAAGTTAGCTGTATAGCCTACGATATTTTCTTAAAAAATAAGAATATTACTAAAAAAGATTTTTATGAAAAAATATATTCAAGTTGTTTAAAAACAGGCTATGATGCACAGACATTTACGGGTTTATTCCATATAGCAAGATTATTTAAAATACACAACTATTCCCTTTTTATTAATAATGCTTGTGCTTCAGGTTTATTTGCACTTGAAAACGCTAGCGAAATAATTAAAACTGGAAGAAGTTCAAGAGTGGTTATAGCCGCTGTTGATTATCCAGATATTTATAAGTATCTTTGGTTTAAAAAACTTGGTTTATATTCGAAGAGTGGAAAAATTAAACCATTTTCAGATGAAAGTGATGGTTTAATGTTTGGTGATGGTGGTGCAGCATTAGTTGTAGAAAGTCTTGAATCTGCTTTAGAGAGGAAGACAAAGATTTATGCGGAATTCTTAGGTGCAGGATTTTCTTTAGAAGGATGGAAGATTACTGCACCTTTAATTGGAGGCAAATTTTACCAAAAAGCTATCATTGATGCCTTAAAAGTTAGCAAAATTAAAAAGAATGATGTTGAAGTAATATGTCCCCATGGGGTAGGCTCAAAGGTTATAGACAGTTACGAATCTAGGGCCATAACAGATATATTTGGGGAATATCCCAAAGCTTTAATAAGCACTTTTAAACCTTATGTAGGCCATAATTTAGGAGGAAGCTCTTTACTTGAAACAGCCATATTGCTAGTTTCTTTAAAAAATAAGATTGTTCCTTGCACTTTAGATTATAAGGAGAAATCTAAAAATTCATTTAATATTTCTTTACTAAAAGAGCATAAAAGCTTTGATTTTAAAATATGTTTAAAATTATGCTGTGCTTTTGCTGGTTATAATTCAGCAGCAATTTTTAGGAATTTTGAATAAGATATGAATTTATTTTCACTTTCAGGTTTAATAATAATTGCTACATGTTCAGTTTTACTTATTATTATTTTTATTTTTGGTAAAAATCGTTTACATAAAATATGGGCAATTTTTAATTTTGTTGTAATTATTTGGGGAATAGGTTCGTTTCTAGTTGGAATAGCAAAAACTGAAACCTCAGCTTTATTTGCTTGGCGATTAGCTTTTTTGGGGGCATTATTTACATGTGTTTTTTTCTACCATACAGTATTTATTTTTAGCAATACAAAAAAAAGAACATTCTTAATTTTTGCCTATACACAAGGAATATTCTTTGCAATTCTAACTTTATTTACTAATTTGATTTTTGATAACTGGCGTATAGTTTTTAATTCTATTTATTATAACCGCGCTACTCTCTTTTATTATATTCTACTTGGTTTTTGGACATTTGTAATGATAGTAGGACATTACAAACTGTTTAAATTTTCAAGAAATGCAACAGGAATTAAACATACTCAAGGGGTATATTTATGTTTTGGTTCTTTTATAGGGCATCTTGGTGGAGTTTTTGCTCTTTTACCTGCTTTTGGAATAGACCTTTATCCTATCTCTAACTTTGCAATCCCAATTTACTCTGCTATAGTTACATATGGAATTTTAAGATACCGTCTTTTAGACATAACCATTGTCATTACTCGCACAGGTATTTTTATTGCCGTATACTCTTTAGTTTTAGGCTCTCCTTTTCTAATTGCTTATAGTTTGCAAACGTATTTAATTGGTTATTTAGGTGAGAATTGGTGGTTTGTGCCTATGGGAGTGTTAACAGTTTTAGCAACGGTAGGGCCTTTTATCTATATCTTTTTCAATAGCAAAGCAGAAGAGAGATTGTTACGCACACAGAGGCAGTATCAGAATACCTTAAGGCAGGCTTCCTCTGGGATGATAAGAATAAGGAATCTAAGAGAGCTTTTGAATTTGATTGTTCATGTAATAACAAAGACTGTTAAGCTTGAATCTGCGGCGATTTTTCTCTTAAACTCTGAAAATACTCACTATAAGTTGGCGGCAAAAAGAGATTCGTCCCGACTTACCAAAGATTTTATTTTAGAGAGGAATTCACCTTTAATAAAACAGCTCAATTTAAAAAGAGAGCCAATTGTCTATGAGGAAATTCAACTTCAAATTCAGGATAATCCTCGAGATTCAAAGATGGCGGCTTTAGAAAAGCAGCTAAAGGAAATAAATACTGCTATTGTTGTCCCGAGCTTTGTAGGCAATAGATTATTGGGTTTCCTTGTGTTAGGCAAGAAGCTTTCCGGTAAGTTGTATTCTCAGGATGACTTAAATGTATTTTCTGTACTGGCAAATCAGGCAGCGTTGGCTATTGAAAACGCACAATTCTATGAAGATATTAAGGAAACTCAAGAGCAGTTATTTCAGGCAGAAAAGATGGCTACAATTGGAACTATGGCCGATGGATTGAGCCATCAAGTAAACAATCGCTTCCAGGCTTTGTCTTTGATTGCCGGTGACTCTTTAGATATCCTGCAGACAATAGAAGATTCTAAGATATCTTCTAAGGTTAAGGATTCATTGTCACAACTAAAACATGCATTTGAAAGAATCCAGGCAAATGTTATACAGGGCGGCGAGATTGTAAAAGGGCTTTTGAAATACTCACGGCCTGGCCAGAGAGGATTCGAATTTGTAAATTTTAATAAGATAGTTGATGGCGCACTTGAGATGGTACAATATAAAGTTCGGCTGCAGGAACTGGATATCAAAAGGATAATTCCAAAAGATCTGCCTAAATTAAAATGCAACCTAACTCAATTGGAGGAGGTATTTTTTAATCTAATCGATAATGCCTATGACGCTATTAAAGAAAGAAAAGAAATTACAGCAGAGGAAGGTTTTAAAGGAAACATTATCATATCAGCTGTTCAAAAAAACGAGTATCTGTGGATTACATTTCAGGATAATGGCATAGGTTTTAAAGATAAAGATAAGGAAAAGGTATTCACTCCCTTTTTTACTACTAAGGCAACGAGCAAGAAAGGCACAGGCTTAGGTCTATATGTTATTCAGAAAATAGTGAATTTTCATAATGGCACGGTAAGCTTGAATTCTACTTATAATAAAGGAACAAGATTCGAAATAGTATTACCTTTATCAAAAAAGTGAAGTTCTACGGCCTTACGGCCGGCCGCAGTATCTTTATAATTTTCGGCGAAACCCACCGAAGTCCGCCATTGTTTCATTGGCGGATGAAGGCGGGTAAAATTAAGTTCTATACAAGTTAAAAGAGAGGTAAAAATATGCCAAAATTACTTATAGTGGATGATGAGGTTGATGTTCGAGAGTTCGCCAGGAATTTTTTTAAAAGAAGGAAGATAGACGTGGTGGTAGCCAGTAGCGGTGAAGAAGCTCTTAACATACTTGAGAAAGAAGGGCCAAATTTGATGATTTTAGATATTCGTATGGACGGGATGGATGGCATTGAGGTCTTAAAAAGGATGAGAGAGAAGGGTAACAAGACGGAAGTAATTATGGTTACCGGAGTGGATGAGAAGGAGGCTGCAGAGAAGGCAAGAGAATTTGGTATCATCGATTATATCCATAAGCCCCTTATTTTGGATGAATTGGAGCGTATTGTTTTAAAGCGGCTTCTGAAAAATAAATAAACACGAATTCACATTAATTTGTGAAGATTTGATTGTAATTTGGTATAATTAATACAATGAGTATAAACTATAAGAAAGAACTGGAAGATGCAGCACGCAAGATGATTCTTGTACACAAACCCAAAAC
This sequence comes from bacterium, assembly GCA_013203265.1. Classification (GTDB taxonomy): domain Bacteria; phylum Omnitrophota; class Gorgyraeia; order Velamenicoccales; family JABMQK01; genus JABMQK01. The sequence continues at coordinate 5,587 of JABMQK010000148.1, forward strand.
ACTCATTCAATTGATTGTGCGTATGATTGTGCATAAGGTCAGGGTGCGCCATGCTGGAATCCTTCTCTATGAACCTAAATTAAATAGTTATATCTTGAGTGTTTCTAGGGGGAAATTAGGCCTTAAGATTCCCACAGGATATCTCCGCATCGATCCCGATAACGCAATGATAAGATTCTTTATGAATAAAGATAATAATCGTTATTTAGATGGAGGCGCCGTAATTTATAGCAAAATAAATGCTCTATTAAAAAATAAATACTTACTTCGTAAGCATCGGGATTTAAAAGAAACTTTAACATCTTTAGAAACACAGATGAATTTACTTGAAGTAGTTATCTGTATACCAAGTTATTTCCAGGATAAATTATTAGGGGTTTTATTGTTAGGTAAAAAGATCTCTGGAAGGAATTTTTGTCGTAAAGAATTAGATTTTTTTATAGCCTTGGCTCACGATGTGGCTATGGCCATACGAAATGCTCAATTATTTGAGCAACTTCAAGGTCAAATTGAACGCAATAAACGTCTATTTATAGAGACGACTAAAGCCTTGGCTACAACTATCGATGCCAAAGACCATTATACTCATGGCCATACGGAAAGGGTAACACAAATTAGTATGAAGATTACTAGAAGGCTAATAAATGCCTGTCGTATAGACGTAGATTCAGGATTCTTAGATGATGTAAACATATCTGCATTACTGCATGATATAGGAAAGATTGGAATTTCGGAGAATATTTTGAATAAAAAAGGCCTGCTTAATGATGAAGAGAGAAGGAAGATAAATGAGCACCCTTTAATTGGTGCAGCTATTCTTGAGCCTATTGAAGAATTAAAGAGATCTATCGAAGGGGTAAAATATCACCATGAGCGCTTTGATGGAACAGGATATCCAGAAGGTTTAAAAGGAGCAAACATACCTTTAATTTCTTCTATTATTGCCGTGGCCGATTCTTATGATGCTATGACTACCAATCGTCCATATCGCCCAGCCTTAACCAGAAAGCAAGCGATTGATGAGATACGCAGAGGTAATGGAGTTCAATTCCATCCTGTAGTAGCCAAAACTATTATTGAGTTGCATAGCGAGGGAAGGCTTTGAGGGATTTGGTTTCTTGGAGTTTCTAAAGAAATAATAGTTAACTTTAAGGAACTTTATAACTAAATATTTCTCTCTACGCTTTTAAGTATATCTTTTGAGGAGAAGGGTTTTACTATATAATCGACCGCTCCGGCTTTTATCGCTTCGGTTGCTGTCTCTACACTTTTATATCCAGTGATTATTATAACTTTTAGTTTTGGTTCTTTTTCCTTAATCTCTCTTAAAACATCTATCCCGCTCATCCGTGGCATTTTGATATCTAATAGTAAAAGATCAAATTTTTTTCCTGTGTCAAGTAGCCTTAAAAATTCCTGTCCGTTATTGCAGAAAGAAATCTCATAATTATCTTTTAAGATTAGATTTAGTGATTCCCTGATACCTAATTCATCATCGCAAATCAAAATTTGCTTTTTAGACATTTATAACTCCTTTCTTTTAATGCTACAAAGCTACAGGGCTTGTAACTACAAGGCATTTTGTTGGTTTCTTACCTATATTTATAAAGCGATGGGGAAGAGAAGAGTTAAAATATAGGCTAGAGCCTTTTTTAAGATTATACGGTTTACCCTCTATATTTAGCTGTATTTTACCATCCGTACAAAACACAAATTTTTCAGTTCCTGTAACATTTTCTTCAAGATGGGTTTTTCCTTGAGGTTCAAGCAGCAGAAGCTGAGGCAACATGTTATTTTTTTGAGCGTTTTTAGTTAGAATTATAGATTTTGCTTTTTCATCATAAGAGAATACTTCGGCTTCCTGAGTAGTTTTTTCATTAAATGGTGTTATTTTATCCCGCGGAACTTCTATGCCTTCGTAGAGATCCTTTAGGTTGAGATTTAATGCTTCGCATATTTTCATATGAGTGCGTAATGTCCCTGGTGTTATTGCGTTCTCAATTCTACTTAGAGTAGCTTTTCCCACACCTGATTTTCTTGAAATATCATCGAGTGTTAAATCACGGGATTTTCTTAACATTTTAAGCTTTTCTCCAACGTTCATTTCACCCCCCTAATTTATACGTATCACTATTTAGGTATTCTTTATTTACACCCTTAGAAAACTTTGTTCTCTAAGGGTGTTTACTTAAACAAGCATAACACGTTTTAATTAAGACGTCAAGAATTATTGTTAAGAATGGAACTTTTGTTTATAAAAAGGAACTTATGCGAAGATTTATTAATTTATTATTGAGTTTTTACCGACGAATAAATGCCAAAATCATATGGCCAAATCATTGTTCCAGAAAAGGAAATAATTGTTGACAAAAACGGAACAAAGTGGTATATTAAAATTGCTTTCCAAAGCCCCGCCACGGTAAAATGATATAAAAATGGAGGATAAATAAGAGTGCCTCACTTATTAAAAAAAATATCTAAGAAAATCCAACCATTTAATTTGCCACAGTATGTAATCTTAATAATCACTATCCTTATAATTAATCTTAATAGTGTAGCTATTGCTGATCCACCAACATCAATACAAATAATAGAAAAACCTTTTATTGAACCTGATCACACACCTCCTTCAATACCAGAAGTTCTTGATGATGGTGAATATACGATTTCTTCAAGTCAGCTCCATGCAATATGGAGTTCGATTGACCCTCAATCTGGCATTTCTGGATATCGATATGGAATTGGTACAATCCCTGGTTTTGTAGATGTAGTTGATTGGACATTTGTGGGATTAGAAACTGGAGTTACTCATATTGGATTAAATTTAGAAGACGGAGAAAGTTACTATTTTACTGTGAGCGCAAGGAACGGTGTCGGTCTTTGGTCGAAACGAGGTATTTCAAACGGTATAGTAGTAGATACCCAACCCCCTCAAGGCACAATTATCATTAACAATGATCAGCCTTATACAAATTCAATATCCGTAACCTTAAGCCTTTCTGCTTCTGACAGTACGAGTGGAATGGTGGTAGGCGCTCAAATGCAATTCTCTAATGATAATATTGAATGGTCTATTCCAGAAGGCTATGATGCAACAAAAGTTTGGATATTAAGTGAGGGCGATGGAGAAAAAACAGTATATGTTAGATTTAGAGATGTAGCAGGTAACTGGTCAGGACCTTTTTTTGATGATATATTCTTTGACGATACACCGCCAGTAATTACTGGTGTTTATGACGATGGTGAGTTTACTTTTTCCAGAACTGAATTACATGCAACCTGGTTAGCTCAAGATGATGGAGCACCGATTGTAGAATATCAATATGCCATTGGCACAGTGCAGGGAGAGACAGGTAATAATATTGTTGATTGGATATCCACTGGTCTTAACACAGAGGAAATAGTAACAGGTCTTTCTCTAACAGTGGGTCAGATATATTATTTTAACGTTAAGGCCAGAAATGGTGCTGATCTTTGGTCCGATATTGGTTCCTCTGATGGAATAACTGTTTTAAATCAAGCCCCTGAGATTACGTCTTTAAT
>JABMQK010000149.1 GCA_013203265.1 bacterium
GCCTCGCATTTTGCTATGAGCGCTAGATTATTTACAAAAGTAAATTTAGTAGCGGTTATAGGCAAAGATTTTCCCAAAAAGCACATTGATTTTTTAAGAAGAAAAGGTATTGCCTTGACTTCTCTGATTAAAGAAAAAGGCAGGACATTCCGCTGGGAAGGCGAATATAAAGGAGATTTAAATACAGCACTAACATTAAATACAGAATTGGGGGTATTGTCGGCTTTTCGACCCCAGATAGCTAAGCATCAAAAAAATATTGAGTATATATTTTTAGCAAATGTGGATCCAGTTATTCAAGGTCATTTATTAGATAAGATGAGGTTTCCAAAGTTAGTAGGCTTGGATAGTATGAATTTTTGGATTAAACATAAGAAAAGAGCGCTAGTGAAACTCCTTAAGAGAGTAGATATCTATGTAGCCAACGACGCTGAGGCAAGAGAACTTTCCCACGAAAGCAATTTAGTTCAGGCTGCAAAGAGATTGCGTTCTTTTGGTCCTGAAATGATCGCAATAAAAAAGGGTGAGCACGGAGTTTTGTTTTATAGCGATAAATTCATTTTCTCTTTTCCAGGTTATCCAGTTTCTAAAGTTGTTGATCCTACTGGCGCAGGTGATACATTCGCCGGAGGTTTTATGGGTTACTTAGCCAAGGTTGGCAAGATTAATGAGTCTAGCATTAGAAAAGCTGTTGCCTACGCTACAGTAATGGCCTCGTTTAATGTAGAAGACTTTGGTGTTAGGAGAACATCGCGCTTGACTATGAGAGAAGTAAACAAGAGATTAAAGACATTTAAAAGATTTATGTTTTTTTGACGTAATAATTAAAAATATGAATAGACCAATAGGAGTATTTGATTCTGGGATAGGGGGTTTGACTGTTGTAAAAGAGTTAATCCGTCTATTACCCAATGAGAAGATCGTTTATTTTGGTGATACGGCACGCGTGCCTTACGGTATTAAATCCAAGCAGACTATAGTAAAATTTTCTTTAGAAAATATATTATTTTTATTAAAGCAGGATGTAAAGACGATTGTTGTAGCTTGCAATACAGCTTCCAGCGCGGCGCTACCTATATTAAAAAGGCATTTTAAGATTCCTATAATTGGAGTTATCACTCCGGGCATAAAGGAGGCTATTTATGCTACAAGAAATAAACGAATTGGTGTAATCGCTACAAAGGCGACTATAAATAGTCATACTTACGAGCGTCAGATAAAACGTATCAACTCAAGTATCAAAGTTTTCAACCAGGCGTGTCCTCTTTTGGTGCCTTTGGTTGAAGAAGGGTGGGCTCATCAAAAGGCAACATATGATATAGCAAGTTTCTATTTGAATCCATTTAAGAAATCGAAAATAGATACTCTAATTTTAGGCTGCACTCACTACCCTTTGCTTAAAAGTGTCTTTAAGCAGATTTTGGGTAGTCGCGTTAGACTCATTGATTCTGCCCGACAGGTTGCTTTTCAGATAAAAGAGGTTTTAACTGACGAAGGACTGTTAAATAATAAGAAGGTCGGAGTTAGGCATATATTTTATGTAAGCGATGAACTGCAGCAATTTAAAAAAGTAGCAAAGATTTTTTTAGGCCAGGATATTAAAAATTTAAGGAAGGTAAATAGTGTTTGAGATTTCTATTAAATCAGAATTTAGTTCAGCACATAATTTGAGGGGTTATTTGGGAAAATGTGAGTCTCTGCACGGGCATAATTGGCAGGTAGAAGTAGTAGTCCTATCTAGAAAATTGGATAAAATTGGAATGGCTATTGATTTTAAAAAACTTAAAGAGATAGTTGGTAAGATAATAAAAGAACTAGACCACAAATATTTGAATAAGCTGCCCTATTTTTCCGCCGTAGGCGGATCCGCCTCTGGCGGAAAGAAAGTTAATCCGACCTCAGAAAATATCGCAAAGTTTATTTTTAATAAAGTTAAACCTCGCCTGAAGAAGAAGATAGTTTCTTTAAAGAGTGTGAGCATCTGGGAGAATGAGCATAACAAGGCTATTTATTACGAGTAAGCCCGTTAGAGAACTTTATCCTCTGACGGGATGAAATTTAAACAAACTTAAGGATTGAAAGTTATAAATGAAAAAAGCAGTAGTTTTACTTTCTGGAGGCCTAGATTCAGCAACGACGCTATTCTATGTAAAGAAAAGAGGCTGCAAGGCATATTGTTTAATATTTGATTATGGACAGAGACACAAAAAGGAAATCGGCTCTGCTAAGAAAATCGCTAAAAAAGCCAAGTGCGAATACAAGGTTATAAAGATTAAATTGCCCTGGAAGGGTTCAGCTCTCTTAGATAAGAATATATTTATTCCTAAATTAACTAAAGCAAAGGTACCTGTTACTTATGTGCCTGCAAGGAATACAATATTTTTGAGTTTTGCATTGTCGTTTGCTGAAGCGATTGGTTCAAAAGATATATTCATCGGAGCAAATGCAGTTGATTTTTCAGGTTATCCGGATTGCCGGCCAGGTTACTACAAGATATTTAACAGGTTAAGTAAATTGGCTACGAAAGTTGGCCTGGAAAATAAACCCATTAAGATAAGCACCCCATTAATCAATAGGAGTAAAAAAGAGATTATTTTGTTGGCAAAGAAATTGAAAGTCCCTTTGGAGTTGACGTGGTCTTGTTATCGAGGGGGCAAAAATCCCTGCGGGGGTTGCGACAGTTGTAGATTGCGAAAGATCGGGTTTAAAAAAGCAAAATTTTGCGATCCTGCTTTATGATTAAAGCAAAAATTAATGATGTATTTGTCAGTATTCAGGGTGAAGGTAAATATCTTGACCAACAGCAGTGCTTTGTAAGATTTTATGGTTGTAATTTAAATTGTGATTATTGTGATACAAAGCTTTATGATTTCAAAGAATATACCTGTGCAGAATTAGTAGATAAATTAAAGGAGATAATTGGTCAAAAGAATATCAAAACTATTTCCATAACAGGAGGAGACCCATTGTTGCAGAGAGATTTTCTTTTGGAGTTTCTTCCTAAATTAAAAGCCGAAGGATTTAATAACTATCTTGAAACCAACGGCGTATTATATGATGAGTTATTTGATATTATAGATTATGTAGATATA
>JABMQK010000150.1 GCA_013203265.1 bacterium
AGTATTGGAGGAGCTTAGAAAACGGTGTGTCTGGTATCAAAAAGATTAGTCTGTTTGAGACAGATAGTTTAACTACGCATACAGCCGGTGAAATAAGTAATTTTGACGCCGCTAAATACTTAGGCCAGAAAGGCCTGCGCACATTAGACCGCACAACAAAAATTGTCAATGTGGCGGCTAAATTTGCCTTAGATGATGCAAATTTGAAAATAGATGAGTCTAATACTGATGAAGTTGGAGTGGTTTTAGGTACAACTCTGGGCAGTATTTACAGCATAAGCGAGTTTGACAAAACCGCTTTAAGAGAAGGTCCTCGCTATGTTAATCCCGCTCTTTTTCCTAATACGGTAATTAATTCTCCCGCTAGCCAAATTTCAATTCGTTTTGTAATAAAGGGTTTTAATACTACAATCTCAACGGGCTTTACTGCGAGTCTTGATGCCCTTCGGTATGCCTATGATTTTATTCAATTAAACCGTGCAAAAGCGGTTTTAGTAGGCGGAGTGGAAGAGTTGTGTATTCAGACATATTTGGGTTTTTATAAGCTAAAATTCCTGGCCGCTTCAAAAAACTCTGGTTTAGAGTTGTCTTGTCCCTTTGACAGGCGCAGAAATGGTATAATCTTTGGTGAAGGCGCAGCTATGGTAGTAATTGAGGATTTGGAGAGTGCTTTAGCCAGAGGCGCAAAGATATACGCGGAGGTTTTAAGCTTTGGTTCTTATTTCGATCCATTCAGGATTAACAAATATAATCGTCTCGGTCCTGGTATTCGTGCGGCAATGCGTTTTGCTTTAGAGAACGCACAGTTAAAGCCACGGGATATTGATTATATCTGTGCGAATGCGAATTCCACAAGAGAGGCTGATTTAATTGAGGCCGAGGCGATTGGAGATGTTTTTGGTCAAGATGCAAAGAGGGTACCTGTGAGTTCTATCAAATCAATGATAGGTGAGTCTTATAGTGCCTGTGGAGCTTTGTCCTTAGTAGCGTCTGTGGGAGCGATAGAGAATAATTTCATTCCCCCCACAGTAAACTGCGAAGAGCTTGACGATGAGTGCGATTTAGATGTTGTGCCAAATAAGGCAAGGAAAGAAGAATTAAACAAGGTACTTATTAATACCTTTGGTCCCAGCGGAACAAATACTTGCACGATCATTGCTAAATTTAACGACAATTAAACTTTGAAGCAGGGTTGCACCACTAAAATGTTAAAAGACAAGGTTGCGATAGTAACAGGAGGAACGCGCGGAATAGGCAGAACCATAGTTTTGGCTTTAGCTAAAGAAGGCGCAAAGGTAGCATTCAACTATGTAAAGAGCGAGAATGAAGCAAAAGAATTATTAAAAGAAGTTAAGGAATTAGGGTCAGAGGCCCTGAGTTATAAATTTGATGTACGGGATTTTAATTTAGCCAAAGAATTTGTCACAAAAGTAAAAGAATATTTCGGCGGTCTGGATATATTAGTTAACAATGCGGGCATAATCAAAGATAAGGCATTGATGTTAATGGAGGAGAATGATTGGCGCGATGTTATCGATACAAATCTTACTGGCTATTTTAATTTAGCTAGGGTTTGTATTGTGGGATTTTTGAAGCAAAAATCGGGCAGTATTATAAATATTTCTTCTGTTAGCGGCGTCATAGGGATAGCGAGGCAGACAAATTATTCTGCTGCTAAGGCAGGGATAATCGGTTTTACCAAGTCACTAGCTAAAGAAGTAGCATCATATAATATTAGAGTAAATGCCGTAGCCCCTGGTTTTATTGACACCCAGATGTCACAAGAGCTAAAAACAGATTATAGAAAAAAATTAGAAGCGTTGATTCCTAAGGGTGCATTCGGTAGACCACAGGATGTAGCCAATGCAGTCTTATTTTTGCTTAGTGATGGCGCAGACTACATTACAGGCCAGGTATTGCGCGTAGACGGTGGCATGGTAACAGTTTAGGAGGTAGGAAAGATGCAGAATCTTGAACAAGATATTCGAGGGCTTGTTGCTGAGATTATTGAAAAAGACCCTAAAGAGATAACCAAAGATGCTGATTTTGTGAAAGATTTAGGGGTAGATTCTATGATGGTCTTAGAATTATTAGCTTCTCTAGAAAAGAAGTATCGCATTATTATCCCCGAGGAAAGTTTAATGAAATTTAAATCACTGAGCGAAACAATTAAGCTCGTCGAGTCTTTTCTTAAGAGAAAATAATTAATGAGTGAAATTTTAGAAATCGAAGATATAAAAAAAATCCTCCCCCAAAGACATCCATTTTTGATGATTGACCGCGTAATCGAAGCCTCCTCTAAGAAAGTAGTAGCCATAAAAAACGTCTCCATAAATGAAGAGTATTTTAAGGGGCACTTTCCTGACAAGCCAGTTATGCCTGGCGCTCTAATTATTGAAGCCATGGCACAGGCTGGAATTGTTTTATATGGAAAGA
>JABMQK010000151.1 GCA_013203265.1 bacterium
ATTACCATCTCGACCTCATCAATCTCTTAACAGTAAATTCTTGCTCATTTATTCCCTGGTCGTATTTTGTATTCTCATTTAGAATTACTGAACGGTGGCCAGTTCTTAAATCTTTACACTCTAAAGAAGCCTGCATCGGGTATTTTTTGCCGGTTGGCTCATACCAAACCCATTCTCTAAAGAGAGTTTTAAAGAGTTTTCCATTCTTATCATAATATTCATCAAATATGTTTCCCCCTGTCTCCTTATCTACCCAGACAACTCTCTTTGAATAATACCAGTGGGGTTTTATAGGATAACACTCTATTACAAAACACTTTGTTCCCTTAAATTTAACCTCTCCTGTATGTTCAAACGTATAACCCTCAAAATCCTTTTCTCCAATTAACTTATAAGTCTCATCTTCAAATTTACGCGTAGAGACCTCTTCAACGGTAAAATCACTGCCCATAAAAGCATCGTCGGCTTCAGAAGCAGAAATCTTTCTTGTCTTTTTTAAAGCAGGTATCCATAGCCAAACATTCTGGTCTTTGGCTAAATCCTCATATGTCCAGGTTAGGATGGCTAGGCCCTTTACCTCTCCCGGATGAGTTATCATTACTATATCCTTATAGGATATGCCTCCCTCTCCTGCCTTTACTATTCTTTCTCTTAGGGCCTCTCTTTTTCGCGTAAATCCTGATTTGTCTACATAGAGAATCTTACAATCTCTCAACAGATAATCCTGGGCAAACAGAGAGTATTTATTATGATACACTATACGCATAATTTCATCGGCGCCCATATTATCTTTTATCAAATATACCTTACCATACTCTAACTCCTGACCAAAAACCTCTTGCCCAAAGCTCCCTAGCGTAAAACATACAAACAACAAACAAAACAATACATACCTCATATTCCTGCCCTCCTTTTTTGTCTTAACCTAACCCTTTTAAACAAAAATCTTGGCTTTATCCACCAGACCAAGACTGGAATCATAATCAAAGACGTAATCATATTTAAAATTAAAGATAAACATAAATTAAGCCCTAAACGTACCTGAAGAAGAATTGAAGAGAATACCCAGACAAAAATTCCCAAAGACACAATAAAGCCACTGAAAAATACCGCTTTGCCACTGGTGATAAGCGTATGATACAAAATATTCTTATAAGTCCTCTTCTTTTCGTTTATCTCATCATAAAGACGGGCGAGAATATAAATTCCGTAATTTATCCCTAACCCTTCACTTAAACAAGCTAAAGGCAGCATCTCAGTAGTAATGGGAGTCCTGAAAAATCCGAATAGAGAAAAAACAATTAAATTACTAAAAATTAGTGGCAGGAGTAAAATCCAGCCAGCGACAAAAGAATGATAAATAAAACTTACGTATAAAAAGATTAAAAGAGAAATAAATAAAACGTTAGGAACAATTGTCTTTTTTATAATATCATTAATAGCGTAGAGAACTCCGATATCTCCGCCCGCATAGTAAAACTTTATATTTTCAAATTTATATTTATCAAAGAATTCTTTCGTCTTTTCCACAGCTAGGTCTACTGTGGTTGATTTATGGTCTTTAAAATCAAATTTTATATTGGCATATTGCTCATTTCTGCTAATCAAATGGTCGTAATCAGATGGAAAGCCCGATATCGTGTATAGAAACCAGTATTGAGCGATAATATCGTTTCTATCAGGAATCTTAAAATACTGAGGCCCTCCTTCAAACATAAACATATTCAGGGCCTTTATAGAATTTACTACTGATACGCTTGAACCTGCTTGAGGGATCTCCTGGGTTAGATAACTTTGAAGGCTATCCATCGCACCCAACGTATCTTTCTTTAAAAGTGAGTCGTTTGACTGCGCAAAAATATAATAAGAGTTTGTCCCCCCAAAATTTTTATTAATAAAAGTCTCTGATAAATTATAAGGGCTATCTGGATATAAATAACTTGAGCCTTCTGTGTTATCTCCGATTACAATATTCTTAATTCCAAAAAGAGAGATAAAAGCTACAATACAAAATATGCTCACTACAATTGTTCCTGCTCTCTTACTCAAGGAAAATATGCTTAATTTAGCAAGCAAGGTATCTACAAGATTATGTCTTTCTTCCTGTTCTATCTCTAAAATTTTTGGCTTGTGCATAAAAGACAAAATACAAGGAGTAAACATAAAAGAAGTAAAAAAGTTTGCTAAAATTCCAAAACCTGAAGCCATCGCCATACTCTTTATCGTAGACAGAGGAACCAATCCTAACGACAAGAAACCAAACCCATCAGTCAATACACACGCCAACCCCGGCATAAATAAGTGTGACATAGTATTTACAATCGCATGCTTACTCTTCATTTTAGGATTACGCATCTCTTCATAATAACGCTTCAAAGTATGGATAGAATGACTGATGCCTAACGATAGGACTATAAAAGGAACTAATATTGTAGAAGGATCTAATCGAAGGCCTAACAACTTCATAACCCCCATGCCCCATAAAGTTGCCATCGAAGAATCTACTAAGGGAAGGATTACTCCTCTTTTGGAACGAAAGGTAAGATATAAAACTAAAGAAATTACTATAAAACTAATGATTAATATTTTAAACATACGCGGCAAATAAAAATTAAGCCAACCTTCCAAAATCGGCCTTCCCGCAATATACATTTTTGTATTATTATCTTCGTATTTTCTCTTTAACTCTTGAAGAGAATTAAAAATATAAGACGTCTTCGCTTTAGATTCAAAGTCAACTTGAATGAGTATACTTTTTAAATCCTTTGATACCATCTTTCCGTATACATTGGGATTTACTAAAACCTTTGTTTTTAATTCTTCCATCGCCTTTTCAGTTTTAGGAGGTAATCGTAATAATCTTTCCACAAAAAAACCTTCCTTATTAACTACTATATGTTTTATATGGCGAGAGGCTATTGAGTTTATGCGGGAAATATTAACTCCCTCTAAAAGATACAAATCTTCTGTCAAAGAAATAACTTTTTCTAAAAAATCTCCATCAAAGATATCTCCTTTTTCTACCTCTAAGGAAACGGAGACCTGATTAAGCCCACCAAAGATATCTGTAAGGCGGTGTTGAACTTTTATGAAAGGGTGTCTTTGAGGTAAAAAATCTTCCAGGCGTGTCTCTATTCTGATATCTTTCAAAACACTAATAAAGAAGACTGAAAGAATAACGCAAATAAGAATAATATAAATCCTTAAATGAATGATTTGCCGAGCGAATTTACGTCTAAAATTAATCATGGATAAAAAATGGTAAATATTATTTTATGGCATCTAAATCAAACTCTCTTTTTATTTCATCTACTGTAAAAAACTTTTTTGTCTTTTCAACTCTGTGTACAAAATTAACTATTTTTGTATTTAAAATAGCTCCGAC
>JABMQK010000152.1 GCA_013203265.1 bacterium
AGTATGAAGCGCTTATCTTTAAAGAAGCAAAAGGTGCCTTTAATATCTATGACAAAAAGATATCTACGGATAACCTCATTCTAAGTTCCGATGTTATCATACTCTCCTGTGCAGGCAATATGGATTTTTCGGGAAATTTAAATTTTGAAATTACTCCAAAACCACCTATGGTACAAACTGTTGAAGAAGCTGCTCAGGATTTAGGAGAATATGAAAGGTTTTTCGGCGGAATATTCTCTGAGGCCGGTGGAATCTTTATAATCAAACTTACGGGTACGATTAAAGAACCAAAATTTGAGAAAAAGATAATTGCAATGGAAGTACTTGATAAAGTAAAAGACGAATTTGTTGATAAGATTAAGGCGGTTGGTGATTTGATTTTTGGTAGGCCAAAATAAAATTTCGCACTTTCATAAAAGCCTTATACCTATGACTCATTCTATGTTTTATCTCTTCACCTAATTCCCCAAAAGTCTTATTGTATTTTGGTATAACAAATATAGGGTCATAACCGAATCCAGCGTTTCCTTTTTCTTTTTTTGAAATTAAACCTTTACATCTTCCTTCAAAAATACCAAGCAATCTATTTTTATCCGAAATAGCAACACTACATACATACCTTGCTTCTCTCTTTTTTAAGGGAACTCTTTCTAATTCTTTTAATAGCTTGGCGTTATTTTTCCTGTCGGTAGCATTTTTTCCAGAATATCGAGAAGAATAAACACCCGGCCGATTATCCAACGCCTTCACTTCTAAACCAGAATCCTCTCCGATGGTAAGTTTTTTGAGATATTGGGCGATTGTTGCGGATTTTTTTAGGGCATTCTCCTTAAATGTCAAACCATCCTCAACTATTTTAGGAAGGTTATCATAATCAGCTAAAGATTTTATCCTAAGATTCAAACCTTTCAGCATGTATTTAATTTCTTTTAATTTTTTTTTGTTTCGTGTAGCAACAACTAATTCCATAAAGATATATCAGTTAAAGGTTGAGGTATTTGCCGACGCTTTCTTTCTGAATATCAATCAACTGTCTAATCCCTTTTTCTGCCAAATCCAGTAATTTATCCATCTGGCCTTTTGAAAACGGTTCTCTCTCTGCGGTCCCTTGGACTTCGATAAATTTTCCTTGGCTGGTCATAACAATATTCATATCGACATCTGCCTTTGAATCTTCCTCATAGTTCAAATCTAACAATAAATTCCCATCAACTATACCTATGCTTGTGGCAGCTACATAATCCTTCAAAGGCATAGTTCTAATCAAACCGGCTTTTTTTATTTTTTGTAAGGCATCTACTAAGGCGATGAAACTCCCTGTTATACTTGCAGTGCGGGTACCTCCGTCAGCCTGAATTACATCACAATCAATCCAAATTGTACGCTCACCTAATTTACTCATATCTATCACGGTGCGCAAGCTTCTACCGATTAGACGCTGTATTTCGTAAGTCCTTCCTGAACCCTTACCACGTGAGATTCTCGTATGGCAGGAACGGGGAATCATTCCGTATTCTGCTGTTACCCAGCCGGTAAGCGAATTTCTAAGAAACTGAGGAACATTTTCGTCTACACTTGCAGTACAGATAACTCGCGTATTACCTAATTCAATAAGACATGAACCCTCAGCATATTTATTATAATTCCTCGTAATCTTTACATTTCTTATTTTATCTAATCCTCTCCCGTCATTTCGTACCATAAATATTACCTCCTTTATGAGCGCACAACTTACGGAGCACAAAGTGTGACGTAAGTTGTTTTGTGTGAATTAATCCCGCCCTCTATGCTCTTTGATTAAGCATATTTCCTTATCCTTTACTCTTAAACTATCATGAAATCTTTTAAGTCTACACATTCTGCTTAGAGGGCGGGGTCAAATTCCCCGCCATTGATTCAGTGTCGGGGTCATTTGATCGCAACAATCAAAGGAAAATCCTTAACCTCTAATTTTCTAATCGCCTCTGGGCCCAAATCTCTATATGCAATAATCTTTACACTCTTTACTTTTTTCGCTAATAAAGCTCCACATCCAGCGGGCGCTAAAAAATAAACCGCCTTATATTTTTTAATCGCGATAGCAGTTTCTTTTGAACGTGAACCCTTACCTATCATTCCCTTTAAGCCAGCTTTAAGCAACGGCGGCATAAAACTATCCATTCTCAAACCAGTTGTCGGCCCACAAGAACCGATAACTTTACCTTTTGGAGTCTTAGTGGGCCCACAATAATAAATAATCTGATTCCTTAAATCAAAAGGTAGTCTTTTGTGCTTCTTAACTACCTCAACTAATCTCTTATGCGCCTGATCTCTTGCGGTATAGATAGTTCCGCTTAATAAAACCTCTTGACCACGCTTTAGGCCTCTAGCTTTTTCTATTGTAAGTGGAGTTGTTATTCTTCTCATAGAACTTTTGTTGCGTTCCTTAAGGCATGACAAGATATGTTTACGGCTACCGGCAGACCTGCAATGTGCGTTGGAGATGTTAGTACTTTTACAGCCAAAGCTGTAACCTTACCGCCTAAACCCATTGGGCCGATATGTAAATTATTTATTTCATTTAATAAATCTTTTTCTAAACGAGCGATATGTTTAATAGGACTTCTTTTATTCACTTGCCGCAATAAAGCCTTTTTCGCTAACAAATTAGCAAAATCAGCTGTTCCGCCGATACCTACTCCGACAACATAAGGCGGACATGCGTCTGCTCCAGCAGCTTTAACTGTATCGACAATAAATTTCTTTATCTCTGCAATTCCAACAGTGGGGTTAAACATCTGCATCTTACTCTTATTCTCGCAACCAAAACCTTTGGACAAAACTGTAATTTTCAGTCGACTTCCCTTTACAAAATCAATATGAATAATTCCAGGAGAAAATTTTGATTGTCCTCTGTTTATAGGATCGCCTATTATCGAATTGCGAAGGCTTGCCTTTCTGTAGCCCAAATCTATCCCTCTCTGAATTGCCTTATTTAAATCTCCTCCTACAAATCTAATATCTTGCCCGACCTCTAAAAATACAATTGGCAGGCCTGTGTCCTGGCAAATAGCAAGTTTCTCTTTCTTGGCGATAGAGGCATTCTCGATAATCAGCCCCAGAGCCCTCTTGGCTTTAGGGCTCGTTTCTCTGTAATAAGCTGCTTTTAGAGAAAATAAAACATCTCTACGCAGATTCAAATTCGCCTGAATACAAAGCTGACTTACTGTTTTCGTTATTGTATTAACTTTGATTTTCTTCATTTCTCCTTAAACACCGCAGAAACTGTGGTCTGAATGCCTCCACGAATATTGAACTCTCCCTCTATTCTTACAAAATGTGGCCTACAGGCTCTTACAAAATCATCTAAAATCTTATTGGTAACGTGTTCATGAAATATCCCTACATTACGATATGAATTAAGATATAACTTTAATGACTTTAACTCTACGCAAAATCTATGGGGTATGTATTGTATTGTAAACTTGGCAAAATCGGGCAACGCCGTTTTAGGACAGATGCAGGTAAATTCAAGCGACTCCATTGAGACCATATATTCTTTATCTGGATATTGATTTTGCCAGATATCGATTTTAGGCGTCTTTAATTTGCGCACGTTTTTCTGTAATCCCTCATAAGAAGATTTTTTAGACTTCTTGCGCTTCCGCTTCATTTGACCCCCAATGCTTTGTGCAGCTGCGGAATCACCCTCACATCTGAAAGATGATCCTTGGCCCATTTTCTAAATTCTTGCAATTTATCGGCAAGGCCTCGACCCAAGTGATTAGAATTCGGCTGCAGAACAAAAGTTATCTCTCGATTTATTTGTGAGACTAAACTTACAGCCTTTTTAAAATCATCTAATGTTGTATCTAAACAAATTACTGCTTTAACAAAAACATCCTTATCTTTAGCTGTATTTAGAAACTTTTTATGCTCTAGCCAAAAAGATTTTTGCTTCGTAGAAC
>JABMQK010000153.1 GCA_013203265.1 bacterium
CCAAAAGCTGTTGCGTTCCATAAATGTCGACAACATAGATATTCGAACAGATACTCCATACGAAAAAGAACTGATAAAGTTTTTCAAGATGAGAGAAAAAAGATTAGCTTAAGATGTTATTACTTTCTTTCTTCGTTTATATAAATTTATTCCTTTTCTCCATAAGAGCTGCATTCGCAGAAGATATTAGAGATATAAAACCTCCTATTTATTTTAAAACCTCCTATTCCTTTTTTGTTATTATCGCAATTATTATTCTTTTAGGCGCACTTATTTTTTTGTTGGTTTTTATCTTAAGAAAGCTAAGAAAGAAGAGCCAGGAATCAGATGTAATAAAACCGGCTCATCAGATCGCATACGAAGCACTAAGGGCGCTAAGGGTTAAGAATTTACCCTCCCAAGGTAAGATAAAGGAGCATTACTACGAACTTTCCGATATTATAAGGCGTTATATAGAAGACAGATTTAGCGTTAGAGCTCCAGATATGACCACAGAAGAATTTTTATTTACATTAAGGAATTCTAGTATTTTAACTCCAACGCAGAATAATTTGGTAGAGGAATTTCTGGGTCTTTGCGATATTGTAAAATTTGCTAAATACGGCCCTACTCGTAAGGAGATAGATGAAAGTTTTGATGCGGCAAAGAGATTAGTCGATGAGACTAAAATTATCGAAGAAGAAATAGAAAAGGTGCCTGAGAAATGATTTTTAAAGATACCTGGGTATTTTTGCTTATTCCTGTTGTAATTCTTTATGCATATTTTGTAAAAAAGAAAAATATCTTATCGGGCATTAGATTTTCTTCCGGAGAATTAGTAAAGGATTCCAAGATCACATTAAAATTACTATTCGCTAAGAATCTGTTTTATTTAAGAGTGGTTGCGATAATTTTATTTATTTTAGCTTTGGCAAGGCCACGAGTCCCATTAGAAGAGACAAAGATTCAGATGGAGGGCATCGATATTGTTTTAGCCATAGATTGTTCAGGAAGTATGTTAGCAGAGGATTTCAAAATAGACAGAAAGCGTCGGAGCCGGTTTGAGGTAGTTAAAAAGGTTGTTGAGGATTTTATCAGGGAGAGGAAGAGTGATAAGATTGGGATAATCGCGTTTGCTGCACGCGCTTACACCGTTTGTCCATTGACATTGGATTACGATTGGTTGATTAAAAATTTAGAGAGGGTTAAGATTGGAGCAATTGAGGACGGTACCGCCATTGGTTCTGCAATAGGTTCATCTTTAAACAGACTTAAAGATACTGTAGCCAAGAGCAAAGTAGTTATCCTTTTAACGGACGGTATTAATAATGCTGGAAAAGTTGCTCCTCAAACAGCCGCTGAAGCAGCAAAAGCTTTGGGAATAAAAATTTATACTATTGGAGTAGGAACGAAGGGCCTAGCCTCTTATCCTGTCAAGGGATTATGGGGTGAGAAGGTTTATCAGAAAGTAAAGATTGAAATAGATGAAGATGTATTAAAGCAGATTGCAGAAATAACAGAAGGATACTACTTTAGAGCAACTAGCACAGAAACTTTAAGGGAAATTTATGATCAGATAGATGCATTGGAGAAGACGACCGTCGAGGAGAGTGGTTTTCAGGAATATAAAGAATTATTTGCCAAATTTTTGATTCTGGCACTAATATTACTTATGTTAGAAATAGTTTTATCAAATACAATATTAAGGAAGTTACCGTAGACGCAGATGAGATTCGCACAAATTCATTATAGTTTTGGCTTCTGGATTGTTTTAGCATTGATTTTATTCTTTGTGTGGGCTTTTAAGACTAAAAAGTCAGCAATGCGTAAATTCGCCCAAGCTCAACTATTGAATGAGATCACTTCCCACGTAAGTTTTAGAAGACAGGTAATGAAGTTTGCAATTATCATACTTGTATTGATTTTTGCCATATTGGCTTTGATGCGTCCACAGTGGGGATTTCAATGGTTAGAGGTAAAGAGACGAGGTTTGGATATTCTAATTGCAATCGATACCTCTAAGAGTATGTTGGCTACTGACGTAAAGCCGGATAGATTAGAGAGATCCAAATTAGCAGTTAAAGATTTAATCAAGAAGTTAAAGGGTGACAGGGTTGGTTTAATTGCCTTTTCTGGCTTATCGTTTCTACAATGCCCTTTAACAGTAGATTACGACGGATTTTTACTGGCACTGAATGATTTAGGCATGGATACAATCCCACGTGGTGGAACATCTATTTCAAGTGCGATAGAGTTAGCATTAAAGAGTTACGAAGGCGAAGAAAATAAATATAAGATTTTAGTCGTTATTACTGACGGCGAAGACCATGAAGGCGATGTTATGAAGTTTGCGCAAGAGGCAAGAAAACAAGATGTAAAAATATTCTGTATTGGTATCGGCACTACTGAGGGAGAGTTGATTCAATTAGTCGATGAAACTGGAAAAAAGACATTCTTAAAAGATAGAAAAGGCAATGTAGTAAAGTCGAGGCTGAATGAACAGGTTTTACAAAGAGTCGCATTGACTTCGAGGGGGATGTATGTGCGTTCGAGTGGAGCTGAATTCGGCCTTGATTTGATCTATAAAGAAAAACTTTCACAGATGGAAAAACGAGAGATAAAAGCACAGATGAATAAACGCTATTATGAACGTTTTCAAATACCCCTGGTGATAGCTTTACTTCTTTTATTATGGGAGCCTTTTGTAAGCGATATGAAGAAAAAATGAAGCAGTTAATTTTATTAATATTAATTTTATTTTTGTTTGTGTCACCTTCTCTGGCTGGCCCACAGGCAGAAAATGAGGTAAAAAGGGGCAATTTATTATATAATAAAGGCAGTTTTGAGGATGCCTTAGAAAAATATGAGCAGGCCTTATTAGATTCTCCTGATTCTGATATTGTAAATTTTAATTTAGGCAATGCCTTGTATAAAATAAAAGATTACGAGAAGGCCGTCACTCATTATGAGAAATCTTTGGTTTTAGATGATCAATCTTTAGAGCAGAAGGCCAGTTATAATTTAGGCAATACCAAATATAAAAATGGGATTGGCAGGGAGGATACAGATTTACAAGGCGCTGTAAATTTATTAGAACAGTCGCTGCGCCATTATGAACGCGCTATTGAACTTGTTCCAGATGATGAAGATGCAAAGTATAATTATGAGTTTGTAAAAAAAGAACTCGAGCGTTTAAAAGAAAAATTAAAAAAGCAACAGCAGCAAAAGCAGTCCCAGCAAGACAAGAAAGATTCTGATAAACAGGAAGAAGAAGATAAGCAACAGCAACCTCAACAGAAAAAGCCTGAACAAGAAGAGCCTCAAGAAAAAGAAGATCAACAACAAGGAGATAAGCAGCCAGAGGAGGATAAAGAAGAAACATCCCAAGGCGATAAATCACAGCAAGATAAAGGCGAGGACAAACGAGATTCGCAGCAAGGCAGGAGTCCGAAGCAGTCTAAAAATGAGATGTCAGAAAAAGAGGCTGAAATGTTGTTAGATAATTATCGTCATGAAGAGGAACCAAGGGGTTTATACAAAGAAAAGATTCAGGTTCAGGGATTACCAGGAGTTTTAAAGGATTGGTAGATGATTAAGTTACAAACAAATTCCAATTTGTTTTTTTTAAAATTTAAAATAATAAGTTTTGTTATTTGTAATTTGTTAATTGGTATTTTATTTACAGTATCTTGTTTTGCCGAGGATATAAATTTTGAAGTTACCGTAGATAGAACTAATGTTTCTTTAGGTAAAAGCCTGCGGCTTAACCTTGTCTTTGAAGGTACTCAAGATATCTCTGCGCCTGAATTACCTACTATTGATGGCTTTGAATGGCATTATTTAGGCCCTTCTACGAGTATGTCCGTAGTTAATAATAGGGTTTTCCGTTCCACTATTCATATGTATAGGCTTATTTCTTTAAAGGTAGGAGTTTTTGCAATACCTCCTTTTTATATTCAGTATGACGGTAAGACTTATACATCCAAACCCATAACAATAAAAGTTGTTCAGGATCAGGCCCGGCAGCCTCAGGCCAGTCAAGGAGGCACTTACGAAGGAAATATAGAAGGTTTAGAAGATAGGATTTTTCTTATTATCCAGACCGATAAGAAGAAAACATATATAAATGAAATTATCCCATTAACAATAAAACTTTATGTAAATAGGCTTGCGATAAGGGATATTCAGTATCCTGAACTTAGACACGAAGGATTCTCAGTTGACAAATTCGCTGAGCCCAAACAG
>JABMQK010000154.1 GCA_013203265.1 bacterium
AACTACTATGCAAAATCTCAAACCCAGCATAGCCTATAAAAATCGCGATAACTATAGCAAAAATAGTATCAAATATGGGAAAACCCAACTTAATAAAAATAAACGCTGCGATAACAGAAAATGAAGTCAAAATATCGGACCGCGTATGCATAGCATCAGCGATTAATACATCGCTTTTTAGAGCTTTTCCCTTACTATATTCATAACTCATTACTATAAAATTAATTATCATGGTCACAATCATAATTAAAAAACTAATCGTGCTAATATGAGGAACTATGGGATTCAAAAATCTTAAAAAACCTTCTCTTAGTATATTAAAACATACTATAAACAATACCAGCGCGATGCCTATTGAAGCAAAGGTTTCATATTTCTTGTGGCCGTATGGATGATCCTTGTCACGAGGAAAAGATGCATACCAAACCCCAATCAGTCCGATAATATTGGAGGCGCCATCAGCAAAGGAGTGGTATCCGTCAGCGACCATGCTCTGGCTATTAACGGCAAGACCAAAAATTACCTTTAGTGCAGCCACTAACCAATTCAAAAACAGGATGGTTAACAAAATCCTTCTTATTCTAATCCAATGTGTATCTTTCATTTTATTAATTAATGCTTCTCGATGTCGGCTACTTGCGAAATATCACGTTACATCTCTTCGCTAAGCTTTTGAAAGTGGTACCCATAAATTGCAAAGATTACAACTTGAGGAAAGACTCGAGGATATCTAAATAAACTCACTATCAATAATTTCCAATATAATTTTCTAAATTTCCAAACCACTCCTAAAGACCACAAAGAACGCAAAAAGGCCATCAATTGATTTAGGCTAAGGCGGCTTTTAAAAAGGGATTTTTTGGGTTTGAATTCTTTTATAAAAGTAAGCACTCGTTCATAATATTTAGCCGGGGAATAAATAGTCTTTACAATCTTTTTATATCCCAGTTTTAATTTAGAGAGGTCCATTTTGGGGATAAAATTCATAGAGCAATCTGTATTGCTACCACTCCACTTTTCCAAGAGGCGCCCCTGACGTTTTAGGCGCCTGTATAATTTAGTGCCTGGCAGAGCGCCTAACAGGCCTACCATAGCGGTAACTACGCCTATCTTTTGAATAAAATCGATCTGGCGCTCAAAGATAGAAATAGGATCACTATCGAAACCCACAATAAAGCCAGCCATTACTTCCAGCCCGGCATTTTGTATAGCCTTGACCGAAGAAGCAAGATCTTTCTTTGTATTGAGAAATTTATTGCACTCTATTAAACTCTCCGTAATAGGAGTTTCTAAACCGATAAAAACTTTATTGAATCCTGCTTCTACCATCATCTCCACTAACTGTGGATCGTCAGCTAAATTAATGGAGGCTTCCGTCAAAAATGTAAATGGATATTTCTTTTTGCGCATCCAATCAATCAAAGAAGGCATCATCTCTTTTACATTCCTCTTATTCCCGATAAAATTATCATCTACAATAAACAGCCCTCCCCTCCAACCATGCTTATATAAAACATCTATCTCTTGTAATAATTGATCTTTGGTTTTTGTACGAGATACTCTCCCATTCATAATGGGGATATCGCAAAATTCGCAATCAAAAGGACACCCTCTAGAGTATTGAATAGACATCGTGGCATAATGTTTTAATTTAATAAGGCTCCAAAGGGGTATGGGCGTCTTACTTATATCGGGCCTTTGTGTAGAAGTATAAACTTTCTTGGCTCTACCTCGTTTGAGGTCCTCTAAAAAGAGCGGAATAGTTACCTCTCCTTCGTTAAGGACGAAATGGTCAACATCTTGCATAAAATCTTTATGACCCGTAGTAAAAATTGGGCCACCAGCGACGACCTTACACCTAAAAGAACGACAGCGCTCTAACGCGCTCTTTATCGCGTCTCTTTGCACAATCATGCCGCTAATAAATACATAATCCGCCCAAGCTAAATCTCTATCATTTAGCCTTGCAACGTTCATATCTATTAATCTCTTCTCCCACTCCGGGGGAAGAAGTGCCGCAACTGTCAATAACCCTAAAGGAGGGAAAGATGATTTCTTGCGCACAAATTTAAGCGCATGACAAAAACTCCAAAATGTATGGGGGATCTGCGGATAAATAAAGAGTATTTTTGTATTATTCTTCTTACTTTTCATCGCATATTAACAATAGCATATTAACTTAGTTTTATCAAATAATTGTTTTCTCTGGCAATATAGGAATTGTCTATTTTTAGCGCGTGGGAATAGTTGAATCTTGCGCGCTATTAGAGAAGGGTTATCTTTAAAAAAGTGGTTTTAAACCAGATAGGCTGATTCCGATACGACAAAAAATCTTATGTTAGAGTGTGCTTTGCACAACGGTGAAACAGGGCTATTCTACATGCGCAAAAAACTCTTTAATTCGGCGAGCATCCTTTCACAATACAACATAACAAATCTTGCTTCATCGACCTTGCGAACACCTAGAACTTTTACGCCCGTAAGAAAAAGGTCTTTATTTCGGTCTTTTTTTAACCCTGAATCTTTACTAGACCAAGCGACTTGGCCTTTTATATAAATAGGAGCCTCTTCAAAGCTCTTCTCTATTATCTCTACCTCTAAAATCTCTCCGGGTTGGAGTTGTTCCTTAGAACAAAAACAAAAACCTTCAGCGCTAATATCTTTAACGAATGCTGGTTTTAAATTTGTAGCGTCCTGTACCTTCCTGAAGCGAATTTTGGCTGCGACATCAAAACGAGGATATTTTCTCTTCTCTTCCATAATCTACCCCCCCTACCAGCTAAATTCTCAATATCTTTCTATTTATTATAACTAAACGCCCCCAACCGGATTCGAACCGGTGTCGCAAGCTTGAAAAGCTTGTGTCCTAGACCAGACTAGACGATGGGGGCTATCTTAGGGTCCG
>JABMQK010000155.1 GCA_013203265.1 bacterium
CGATTTGCGTATCGTCTTCTATATCCTCGCTTAATTCAATATTCTCTACTTCGAAAGAAATCAAACCTGAACTTTCAGACTCTTTTGAATCAGAAGCCGCCAAAGTTAAATTTATTTTTGTTAAGGTCCTCATCTCCCACGCAGGTTGAACAAATAAAGTTCCGTTTATCTCGATACTATTTGCTATCATAAATGGATTATTCGAATCTATCCAAATATCAACTCCAGCTATTTTATTAAGAAGCTCCTTGGATTCTTTCTCGCCCAAATAACTTAAAACAATTACTAAATCTACCTTTTTATCGCCTTTTATCTCTTCAATCGCCTTTGGTAGATAATCCTGTGGCTTAATATATTCTGTCTTTGATTTATTTTTAATTCGCTCGTCGGTTACGCCGATTATTGCAACTTTAACATTACCGATATCCTTTGTCAAATAAGGTTGGAAATCACCCTTGATATTTGCGCTTAAGTAGTTCAATTTATATATAGGCATTACCTCTTTTAGAAAATCTTCCCCAAAATTAAACTCCTCGCTAGATATCAAAAAGGCATCATAATCCATCTTAACTAAAGACTGCATATAAAATTCCGTGCGTTCTTTATCGAGTTCTGTCGTCTGGGAGTTTATATCATAACTGCCACCGGCAAAACTTCCACCCGCCTCTAAAACGAGCACACTATTTTCCTCACTCTTTACTTTGTTAATCAAGGTCGCGCGCCGAGCCACGCCTCCGATAGGTGCACCCGGACAATTACAAGGATAAAGACTGGAATGAGATTGGCCAGAGACCAAAATAGTAATTTTATCCTCGGCAAAAGACAACGAAAAGGAACTCAAAAAGAAACACAAAGAAATCGCTAAATATAAAATATTTTTCTTCATAGCTTAATTGCCTTTACTTCTTTAATATGTTTTAACTTCTTTATCTTGTCTAATACCTTCGAAGATGGCGGGCTATCAATATTCAATACTGTTATCGCCTTTCCGCCTTTCTTCAATCTACCAAAGGTCATCCCTGCAATATTAATATCGTGCTTGCCTAATAAACTTCCGAGATTACCAATTATCCCGGGTTTATCTACGTTATAAATAATGAGCATGTGGCCTTTGGGAATCGCCTCGACGTAAAAATCATTAATTTTTACTATTCTGGGATCCTTCTTTGTAAAAAGAGAGCCTGCGAGGCAAAACTGACCCTTGTCGGTCTTTACCTCTAAACTAATTAGATTTGCAAAATCCTCTAATTCACTAGACTTCTCTTCCTTAACTTTTATGGAGCGCTCTTTGGCTAGTGATAGCGCATTAATAAAATTGACCGTATCTTTTAATACAGGTGTAAGCAAGCCTTTAAGAACTGACATTGTAAGAGGAGTCGTATCAAACCTTGAAGCTTCTCCCGAATAGATAACTCCAACACTATTTATTCTACCTTCGGAGAGTTGACCCATAAGTAAACCCATCTTCTCTGCCAAATCAAACATTGGCTGAAGCGCCTTGTAAGTATCAGGAGAAACCGATGGAAAATTTGCTGCGTTTCGAATACCTCTACCCAATAATACATCTCTAACTTGTTCAGCTATTTCGACGGCAACATTAACCTGCGCTTCCTTCGTAGAAGCCCCCAGATGAGGACTAAGTAGCACATTATCGAAATTCACCAATGGTAAATTTTGTGGCGGCTCTTTAGTATAGACATCTAAAGCAGCACCTGCCACCTTTCCTTCTTCCAAGGCCTTTGCCAAATCAGCTTCATTGACAATTCCTCCACGGGCACAATTAATAATCCTCACTCCTTTTTTTAACATTGGAACTCGCTTGGCTGAGATTAAATTTCTTGTATCTTCAGTCAAAGGGATATGAAAAGTTATATAGTCTGATTCTGCAAATAACTTATTCAATTCCTTTGATTCAATACCTAATTTTACCGCTACATCTTTTGATAGAAAAGGATCATAGGCGATTACCTTCATGCCAAAACTCATCGCCCGTTTGGCCACCGCCTGACCGATTCGTCCGAGCCCAACAATACCAAGAGTCTTATTGTATAATTCTACTCCGATAAATTTTGAGCGATTCCACTCTCCGGACTTCATAGACTTATCTGCTGGCGCGATATTCCTCGATAAGGCCAGCATCAAACTCATAGTATGCTCTGCTGTAGAAATGGTATTTCCCGACGGAGAATTCATTACAATAATTCCCTTGCTCGTTGCAGCTTCTAAATCCACATTGTCTAAACCCACACCTGCTCTTCCGATAACCTTAAGATTACTAACCTCGATTATCTGTCTGGTTACCTTTGTTGAGCTACGCACAAGGATGGCATCGTAATTCTTAATTATTGATTTTAATTCTTCTGGCTTTAGGCCAATCTTTAGATCGACATTGAATTCCTTATGTTCTCTTAA
>JABMQK010000156.1 GCA_013203265.1 bacterium
ACGCGGTGAGAACCGGTCCTGTAAAACCCTGTAAAACCTTTGTAAAACCCTACTGTAAAACCCTATGAGAAAAAGTGAAGAGAATAAATGAATAAAAAACAATTAACAATAGAACAAAAAAGTGTCTATTTAGTAATTTTAAATGCAACAATGATTTTAAGGTCCATAGGTAAAAGATTTAAGAAGAATAGACAAAAACTTAAAGATTATAAAATTAAGCTTTTTTCAGAAACAGAAAGATTAGTAGCTAAAATGGAGAAAGGACGCCTAAAAGAAAAAGATATTATTTTAGCCATTAGAATTTTAAGTAAAAAATGCAATATCTCTTTTGGGCAATCCCAGAAAGCAATAAATGTTTTATTAAAGTTTCATTATCGTATGTATGAGAAGTATTTAAATAAAAATATTAAGCCTATTTTAAATTGCCCCCTTGATTCTATAATATTAAATGAATTAGAAATAAAAAAATCTTTAACGAGTATTAATGAGATAGATTATCAGGATATTCAGAATAAGATAGCGAATAAGATGGCTAAGACTTCTCTTGCAAGAATAGATTTTGATAGAGTTTGGGATAAGCGCCATTTAAAAGAAGAAGGCCTTTTATAATATGAATAAAAGACAATTAATAGTTGTGTGTGTAATAGGGATACTGATTGCACTGTCTGGTTGCAATAATACGCATAGCCAGAGTGACTTTGAAGGCAAAAATCGCTATTGGGTGGGCGGTTTTAGTAATGATAAAGTTGTTGAGAATTTCGCTAGACAATTTAAAGATGCCGTAATCAAGCAAGATAGGAAAAGAGTTGCTTCTATGATTAACTATCCTTTGCAACTAATGTCCAATGGGAAGATGATAAAAAATAGTAAAGATTTTATAGCTAATTATGACTACATTATTGATAAAAATGCTTATCAAGAAATAACTAATTCCCATACTAGCGATATGTTTTCTAATTATCAAGGAGTTATGCTTGGTGACGGAGTAGCTTGGTTTGGTGGAAACGATTCAGAACCTTTGGTTAAAGCAGTTGGAAATGCTAGGGTACCAGATTGAATAAAAAACAATTAATAGTTGTTGGGGAGGAACGGTAAAATGGGACTATTTGGTGGTAAGCCAATATTAAGGGCTAAAATTTCAGTAAGTCCAAATAATGAGTATAAAGTAACATTTGAAGAATTGCATCCTCAATTACAAAAGGCAGAGTATATTAGATTAATTCTTTGTTACTTTGCGAAGGTTCTATGTAATTTTGGTTCTGGAAACATATTTGCTACTTCAGAATTGTTAAAAGAAATTAGCTTTATCCAGAAAGAAAATATTACAAAAAATACAAATATAATTGAAACGGCAGAACTATCTGATTTAGTTAAGATAGTAGACGTTATAGGGGGTAATCAATATCAAGTTTATACAGTAGACTTAATTTTTCACCCTTCATTTAATCAAGGTGTTATAACAAAATTTCCTTTGAAAGCCATACAACAACAAACTGTTTTTAGTGTGCCAGTTCTCATTCAGGCAATTATTGAAAAATTGGAAGAAGAGGAATTGAATGTTTTAAGTAAATCTTTACGCAATATGTATCAAAGTTACAATTCTGGTGTTGATTTTGCTGATTTTAATAATTTAATTAAAGTTCCTAACGAAGCATATCTCAATTCAATAATGGGTCAAGAAGAAGAGAATATTGATTCAAATAGACAAGAATTAAGCAGACCGATAGAATATGCTAAGAATAATATCCCTTTATCCTCTACTCTACAGAACAATAAATCTGCTAAGACTGGTTTCATCTTGGGATTGTCTTCAATTTTGTTTTATTGGATAGGTATAATTCCTATTTTGGCAATAATTTTCAGCATAATTGGACTATCAACATTTGATAGAACAAAACAAAAGGGAAGATGGATGGCGATAACTGGTTTAATTATGGGAATTTTATACTCATTAGTGTATATGCAAGAATACGGACATATAAATATAAAATAGTTTTGAGGATTTGAATTAGTAATTGAGAAGGAGGTAATTATGGGCGGGTGGTTTTCTCTTGGTGTTTGCATACTCGGGTAATTTGGGACCGGTTCTGAAGCTGAACCGGAAAGTGTCCCCAAGCAGGGACAGTTTTCCGAACGCGGTGAGAACCGGTCCTGTAAAACCTTATTAATAGTTATGTGAAGGAGGAAGAATGGATTTAAACAAAATATCTTCTGCTTTGGTTGGTGAGAAATTAAGCGATATTTTTATTGATGCTCACAGTTCTCCAGATGAACTTCTTAAGTTTAAAAAAGAATTTTCAATTCAAGCAACTGATACTGAAACCTATTTATGTCTTTCTTCTTTATACTTTCTAACTTTTATACGAGTAGCCGAATCTGGTAATATCAAATTACCCCCTGAAATTATTGAAAAAATATCCCATAACCTTGCCTCCTTTCTTGTGGGAAAATATCTTGTTTTGCATAAAGTAAATGATAACCTAGATACTTTGTTAATGAAACAGAACGAAATAACGCAACATCTTATTCAAGTATGGGATGAAAATATTCATAAAGAACCAATGCCGCATTGGTATGTAGCGAAAGTAATATGTTTTATTCTAAACGGTGGAGATAAAACACCAGATCTACCATTGATTACAGCTTTAACAGGTTTTTTGTCGAATGATACAATAATGATTAAGAAGTTTTTTGATGAGTTGACAGAAAAATTTATCATCACAGAATAGGGAGTAAGTTAGTCGGGTTTGCCCCAATCACTTGGATACTAATAATATCGAGGGGATATGAATAAAAAACAATTGATAATCGCTTGTGTGACGGGAGCGTTAATTTTATTTACCTCAAATGTTTATTCTCAGGAAATATCCAAAAAAGAGGGAGATTTATATTTAACCTATAAAGGCAAGCAATATGAAATTATGCAATACAAGGATGATTCTTCGCTTAAGTTCTATGGTCTGCAATATTGGGGTAAAGAAACAGAACTTCCAAAACCATTGGTGCTCATAACTGATTATCAAGGGAAAGTGGTTAAGGAGATAGTAGGCGATGGGGTTTTGTATTATGGCGATATGTTAACATATGATATAAATAATGATTATACGACAGATTTAATTCTGATTTGGCAAACCGGCCCTACGCGACTAAAAGAACTTGAGGTGTGGATAAATAAAGATAATGAAGATTTTCAAGTTGTTTTTTATGATATTGGCGGAGGGGATGTATTTTTTACCATAAAAAACGGCATCCCAACCATTGTTCTTGAATTGTATCAAGAACGATTCCAGGATGAGAAAGCTGTTCCGAATGAAAAATATCGTTATTTGCAATGGAATGGGAAGACTTTTATAAGCAATGAATAAAAAACAATCTTTGCTTGAAACAAACATCGAGATCCCTAAGCAGATTTTATAAACCTGTTGAATAAGGTGAGAGATTTGTAAATAAAGAGGATTTAAATTAGGGGAAGAATATGCCAGAATTTAAAATTGAAAGTCTTGAAACTTCAATGTCAGCAATACTAAATACATTTGCTGAAGAGAAAAAAATTATTGATATGATTAAACCAAAATTTGAGGAACTAAAGAAACATTTTAATACTGATAAGATAGGGCATTGTATTGAGAGATATATTAATTCCGAATTAGATTTTACTACAGTTGGTAATCGTGGTATAGGGCGGATGACATATGCGATACCTCGTCTTGGAGGTTATTTTAGAAGTCAATTATCCAAAATGTCTGAAGCAACTTTATCCGAGCTTTACAGCA
>JABMQK010000157.1 GCA_013203265.1 bacterium
GCATAGCTACGAGAGATGACTTAAGACAGATAGAGGAAAATAAGAAGAAGGCAAAGGAGTCATTTAATACTTGTCTTGAGAAGATAGAGATACATAAATTAAAAATGAAATTGGTAAGCTCTGAGTATTCTTTCGATCGCAGTAAAATTCTATTTTATTTTACTGCCGAAAACCGTATAGATTTTCGCAATCTTGTTAAAGATTTAGCAAGGATATTTAAAGCTCGAATTGAAATGCGTCAAATTGGCGTAAGGGATGAAGCAAAATTGCTTGGTGGATTCGGTCCCTGCGGTAGAGAACTTTGTTGTTCTAGATTCTTGAAGGATTTCGAACCCGTTACGATTAAGATGGCTAAAGAGCAGAGTTTGCCTTTGAATCCTCCCAAAATTTCTGGGTTATGCGGGAGGCTTATGTGTTGCCTGTCATATGAATACAAATGTTATCGTCAATTAGGCAAAGGCCTTCCCAGGGAAGGCGATAAGATAGATACCCCTAATGGCAGAGGAAGGGTGGTTAGTGTAAACACATTACGACGAACTGTTTTGGTCGAAATTAAAGAAGGAAGGCGAATAGAGATACCGTATGAACGGCAAAAGCCTAAACAAGATGAAAGATAAATTTTACGTTACAACACCTTTATATTATGTAAATGCTTCACCTCATATTGGTCATTCCTATACGAATATCGCAGCTGATACTTTAGCGCGTTTTTATAGAAATAGGAATTATGAGGTTTACTTTCTTACGGGCACAGATGAACATGGACAAAAAATTGCTAAGGCTGCCCAGAATGAGAAATTAGATTCTTTAAAGTTCGCCGATAAGATGGTTAATAGATTTAAAGATCTTTGGCAGAAATTAAATATAAGCTACGATGATTTTATTCGAACAACTGAAAAACGACACGAAAAAACAGTTAAATGGGTTTTAGATTTCCTATATAAAAAAGAAGATATCTATTTGCATAAATATGATGGTTGGTATTGTGTTCCGTGCGAACTGTTTGTGACGGAAGGATTTGTTGTAGAAAATAAGTGCCCTGATTGCGGCCGAAATGTTGAACGAATTTCTGAGGCTTGTTATTTTTTTAGACTATCAAATTACCAAGAATGGCTCATAGATTATATAAAAAATCATCCAGATTTCATTAAGCCAAATTCAAGATATAATGAAGTATTGACTTTTTTGGAAACAAATGAACTCCGCGATTTATGTATTTCGCGTCCAAAGGAAAGGTTATCCTGGGGCATCCCTATTCCCTTTTCACAAGACCACGTTACTTATGTTTGGTTTGATGCTCTTATAAATTATGTCAGCGCTGTTGGTTTTTCTTATGACAATAAGAAATTCAGTAAATTTTGGCCAGCAGACATACATTTAATTGGTAAGGATATATTGAGGCAGCACGCAATATATTGGCCTATTATGTTACACAGCCTTGATATTGAACCTCCCAAGATGATTTTTGCACACGGCTGGTGGCTTTCGCCTCTCAAAGGCAAGAATCAAAAGATGTCAAAATCCAAGGGCAATATTGTAAATCCTTTGGATGTAATTAAAAAGTATGGAGTGGATACTTATAGATATTTTCTCCTACGCGAAGTTCCCTTTGGGCTAGATGGAACGTTTCAAGAAGAGGCATTGGAAAAACGCTTTAATTCTGATTTAGCCAATGATTTAGGCAATTTGGTATATAGAACCCTTACTATGGTTGAAAAGTATTTTTCAGGACGAATACCTGAAGATATTGACGAGAATTCAATTTTTTTAAACCCAATAATAAAGGCGATAAAAGATTTAGGTGGCCGTATTGATAAGGCAATATGTGAAGTAAATTTTTCATCCGCCTTGATTGAGATTTGGACACTGATTAATTCGGCAAACAAATACATAGAAGAAACTAAGCCTTGGAACCTATTTAAAGAAAAGAAAAACAAAGAGCTAGGGGAATTTTTGTTTATTTTAATAGAAGTATTGAAAAAAGTTGCTTCAGAAATTTATCCTTTTATGCCAGAGACAGCCACTAAAATAAAAGAGCAGATCAAAAAAGATAAAATTAAGAAAGCTCCTCCTCTTTTTCCACGTATTCAGCAATAATCCATGTTGATAGATACGCATTGCCATTTGGACTTTTCTCAATTTGACAGCGATAGAGAAGCGGTTATCAAGAGAGCTACTGATAATAAGATTGATTATCTGATAAATATCGCTACTAATATCGATTCATCTTTTAGATCAAAAGATTTAGCAGATAAATTTAGCAGTATTTTTTTTACCATAGGTTATCATCCTCATTATGCAGATAAATTTAATAAAGATGACATAGGCAAATTAGATAGTTTAGTAAAGAATAAGAAATTAGTAGCTATTGGAGAAGTTGGTTTGGATTATTATAGAAATTTATCAAGTAGAGATAAACAGAAAGAAGCATTTAGAGAATTCATTAGACTCGCTAAGAAATTGAATTTACCACTAATTGTACATTGCCGAGAAAGTCAAATTGATATTTATAATATGTTAAAGGATGAATTTAGTGATTTCGGAAGGGTTGTGTTTCATTGTTTTTCCGGCCCAGAGGATTTTATGGATAGATGCCTTGGGTTGGGCGCAATGTTTTCCTTTACAGCAAATATAACCTATCCCCAGGCTACGAAATTAAAGACATTAGCAAGAAAGATACCCTTGGAAAAGATTATGATAGAGACGGATTCTCCTTATCTGGCTCCACAAAAATTTCGAGGCCAACGCAATGAACCTTCGTATGCCCACTTTGTCGCAGGAGAGTTAGCGTCGATTAAGAATACTACTTTTGAAGAAATAGCAGCTATAACTACACAAAATGCGAAAAGATTTTTTAAATTAGATGAAAGCTGAAGTAGCGTTAGCTAGATGCAAAGATTATAATGCTGAGGGAGTCGATAGA
>JABMQK010000158.1 GCA_013203265.1 bacterium
AGATGGAAGTTTGGGCCTTAGAGGCATATGGTGCAGCATTTAGTCTGCAAGAGATACTTACGGTAAAGAGTGATGACGTTTCAGGAAGAACACGTATTTATGAAGCGATTGTAAAAGGTGAACAAAGACTTAGTCCTGGAATACCAGAGTCGTTTAATGTTTTAATTAAGGAATTACAAGGATTAGGGTTAGATATAAAAACAGAAAAACAAAAATAAGATTATGGATTACACGACACATTTTGATAGCATTTCTATAAATATTGCTTCATCTCAGACTATTAAATCTTGGTCGAAGGGCGAGGTTAGAAAGGCAGAAACTATTAATTACCGCACACTTAAGCCAGAAAAGGATGGTTTATTTTGTGAACGTATTTTTGGTCCAGTGCGTGATTGGGAGTGTAACTGCGGAAAGTATAAGGGTAATAAATTTAGAGGTGTAGTTTGTGACAGGTGTGGAGTTGAGGTAACAAAGTCCAGTGTTCGCAGAGAAAGAATGGGACATATCAACCTAGCTGCACCTGTGACTCATATTTGGTTTTTTAAGGCTGTCCCCTCACGATTATCAGCCTTGTTAGATGTGGGATTAAGAAATCTAGAGAAAGTTATATACTATGAGGAATATATTGTTTTAGATCCTGGGGAGACAGATTTAAAAAAGAGAGAGTTAATTAATGATGAAAAATATCACGAATTTTTAAATAAATATGGCAATACATTTAAGGCAAAGATTGGTGCCGAAGCGGTTTTAGAATTATTAAAGGAATTAGACATAGACAGTCTTTCTAAAAAACTGAGGAGACAATTAGAAACAGCAAAGGAAGGTGTAGCGACCACAAAGATTACAAAGACTTTAAAAATCATAGAAGATTTTCGTAAATCTGGCAACAAGCCAGAATATATGATTTTAGAGATTCTTCCAGTTATTCCTCCTGATTTAAGGCCCCTGGTTCCTTTAGATGGGGGACGATTTGCTACAAGCGACTTGAATGATTTATACAGACGCGTAATCAATCGTAATAATAGATTAAGGAAACTCCTAGATTTAAATGCACCTGAGATTATCATTCGTAATGAGAAGCGAATGTTACAAGAGGCAGTTGATGCGCTTCTAGATAATGGTCGTCACGGGAGAGCTGTTTTAGGTTCTAATAATCGCCCACTTAAATCTCTCTCTGATATGCTGAAAGGCAAACAAGGTAGATTTAGGCAGAATCTTTTAGGAAAGCGTGTTGATTATTCCGGTCGTTCTGTTATTGTCGTTGGTCCTGAACTAAAACTACATCAATGTGGTTTGCCTAAACAAATGGCTTTAGAACTATTCGAGCCATTTATAATAAAGTTGTTGAGAGAAAAAGGCTTTGTTCATACCATTAAGGGCGCAAAGCGCATGGTGGAAAGGGCAAAGATTGAAGTTTGGGATATCTTAGATGAAGTAATTAAAGATCATCCTATTCTGCTTAATCGCGCACCAACTTTACACCGTCTTAGCATTCAAGCATTCCAGCCTGTACTTATTGAAGGCAAGGCTATAAGAGTTCATCCGTTAGTATGTGCTGCTTTTAATGCTGATTTTGATGGTGATCAGATGGCGGTACATGTACCATTATCCTTAGAAGCGCAGATGGAAGCGCGTCTTCTTATGCTATCTATCAATAATGTCTTTTCTCCTGCAGATGGTCGTCCTGTCGTTACGCCTACTCAAGACATAATTTTAGGCTTATATTACCTTACAAAGATTAAACTAAAAACAAAGGGTGAATCAAAAACATTTAGTAATTGTCAAGAGGTTATAGTTGCTTATGAAGATAAAGAGCTACATTTGCAGGCAAAGATTAAGTTGAGAATCGATAAGTTGTATAATATGGAAACTCAAGAGCTAGATGATAAGAGAAAGATTATTGAAACTACTGCGGGCAGAATAATTTTTAATCAACTTTTGCCTGAAGGCTTTGGTTTTGTAAATTTACAATTGAATAAAAAGAATGTAGGCCAAATAGTATCTAATTGTTATAAACGTTTTGGTCATGACTGCACAATAAAGCTGTTAGATAGTGTTAAGGATCTGGGATTTGAATTTTCTACTCTCGGTGGCATCTCTATTTCAATTGATGATTTAAAAGTACCTAAAGAAAAACAAAAGTGTTTAGATGATGCAAAATTAGAAGTTTTCAAGGTTAAGGACCAGTACAAAAAAGGTATCATTACTAAGGGAGAATTGTATAATAAGACCATTGATATTTGGACTCATACCACAGATAAAGTTGCTGATTTGGTATTTAACGGGATGGATAGTTTTAATCCTATATTTATGATGGCTGATTCCGGCGCAAGAGGATCAAGAC
>JABMQK010000159.1 GCA_013203265.1 bacterium
ATTATGCCCTTACTGTTGTTCTTGGCGCCCCTGGTAGCAGAGAACTTCTAGGAGAAGAGAGGGCAGGGCATTATCTGGTTGACAACAAAAGAATAGGAGGTTTGGCTACTGGATTAATTCAATCTGTAAGAGACCAGGCTATAAGGGAGGGGTTAGCATATTTATTAACATTTAGCCCACAGAACGCCCAACCCCTACATGAACGTCACGGAGCTTATAGACTGAATAAAAAACTCAAGATAAAAAATGGCCGACATAGAGGTATTATACTTCCTCGTGATGAAAAAGGTGTATTTGTAGGACACCCAGCAAGACACGCCATTACTATGAGGTATTTTATTTACGGTATGATTTTAGATGGAGTAATAATATTTTATCGAAGAGCTTTAAGGCTATTTTATAATTTTTTCAATCCTTTTACTATCCAACAGTTATCAGATAAGTATAAAAATTATTTTGGGATTAGTAGCCCTATTAGGCAGACAGCGATTCCACAGGAAATGGCTGAAAGGATTGGTCGGGGACCGCTATTTGAAGCAAGAGAAGATGCTATCATTATTGTGGACAGAAAGGTAATAAAGTGGGAGATGCTTGTTTATAATGCCGCAACATTCAGGATAAATGGAATAACATACGTTCTTTATCGAGCCTTAGGATATGATGGAGTCTCAAGGATTGGCCTATGGTGGAGTAGAAACGGTATTGATGAAGATGGAAGGCTTGATTATCCCATATTCGCTCCAGAAGAAGAATTTGAGATGCCCAGGAATGAATTAGAAAGAAGAAAACGAGTTCAAATGAAGAGATATAAGATGCTTCGGGAGGTCGGAGGGACAGAAGATCCGAGAATTACAATAATTGGTGATTACTTATATATGACTTATACCGCCTATGGCGATCTTATTCGGCAGGCAATCGTAAAGATTAAGACAGAGGATTTCTTGGAAGGAGTAGAGAAGTTTAAAACATATGAAGAATGGAGGAATTTATGGAGAGGTAAAGGTGAGGGGTCTATTGTCGCAGACAATGAAAAAGATGGGGCCTTTTTCCCTGAGCGCTTTAATGGCAAATTCGTCTTTTTACGTCGTTTCGCGCCTAATATGCAGATTACTTTCTCAGATGATCTTTTATTTGATGGCCCTCCTGGTAAAAATGATACATTTATGGTTGTTAGAAAAGGGAAATGGGATTCAGAAAAGATAGGAGCTGGCGCGCCACCCATGAAAACAAAGTACGGTTGGCTACATATTTACCACGGAGTGGACAAGGTGCACGGTGGCTTAGTCGATAGGCTTCTCTCTATGCGGAATTTCTTATTTGGGCCAGACATGGAGCGTGGTAGATTCGTTTATAGACTTGGTTTGGCTTTAAGCGATTTAAAAGATCCACAAAAGGTAATCTATCGTTCTTCCTATCCAATATTAGTACCTGAAGAAAAATATGAACTTTTCGGCTTGAGAAAGTATTGGGTTTCTAGAGTTGTATTTACATGTGGCGCAGCCCCCAGATATAAAGATTCAACCGAGATCCTGGATAGAGACGATGAGATTCTTATTTATTATGGCGGCGCGGATGAAGTAATGTGTGTCGCGTTAATTAAACTTTCAAACCATATCCCAAAAGAGATACTTGATAAGCACAATATAAATAGTTCTCCTGTATCTGATAAGGATTCTTCAAAGAGTTCAAAACATACTCCACAGCGCGACTATAAGTCTAAGGAGACGTTTTATGCTGAAGAGCCAAAGGCAAAACATTATTTTGAGTTGGTGGTAAAGTTAAATTTAAGATTAATCGATATTACCGCCCGCAGGATACACAATAGAGAATTACACAGGCCCATTGAAGATTTAGATAATATTATAGCCGAAATTCACAAATTGATTAGTAAGATTAAACCGGCGGCCTATCCTAAAAACATATGGCAGGATGTAAATATGAGAGGCCAGGCAAAAGAGAGGTTAAACAGAGCGATTGATTTAATAAAAAAGAGAAATGAGCCAGCGGCAAATGCTATTTTGGCTTCGGTCGCAGAAGGTTTTGCCAGCGAATTAATCATTCTTATGCGCAGTAGAATGAAGAGGCCGCGCACGAAACGACGGGCAGGATTTGAACAAAAGACGAATAAATTTTGGGTATTACAGGGTAAAAATATAAAACATCCTATTAGCGCTGATGACTCAACTATGTTTAGAGTCTATGGTTATAGGTACTACAGTCTTCTTTGTGAGGCATTTAGATCGATAGACCACGAGGCTGATGGTGGAATAGTAGAGTTACTTTGGTTAAGGGAAATCTGGAAAGAATTATTTGAGATAAACAAAAGGATGGATAGTAGTATAGGCGAAATTTCTTATACAGATAAAAGAAAAGGAATGCAGCCGCAATTATCCCAGATAGAAATTGAACATATTCAGAATGTTTTAAGCCAGTTACGCCTGAAATTAGACAGGGCTATTTTAGGCGTAAAAGATATTATGCGATGTTCTCTGGATTTAGCTTTAGGTTTAATTAATATAGGAGAATTCAGAGCCGCTCGCACCATATTAGGAGTAACTCTTAATTTTATTGAGATAAGGGGCCTCGACGTAAAAAATATCATTGAGAATACACAGAAAGGCCGCCTAAATCAGTTAAGAATGGTTGCAAAATGGAGAAATACAGAATTGCTTAACCGAATTAATAATATTTTAAATGCATTGATAAAGGAAGATAGGAATTTAGCCTTTGTTAAGATACAGGGATTTTTAAGAGCTAAGAGGTTGACGGTTTGCTTCAATGAACCTGAATTTTGGAGTATAAAACAGCCGTTAGGATACGCTGCGCAGCTGATTAAGAAAGGCGATATTAAAAAGGCAAAAGAAAAACTCGTTTCTGTCAAAAAGAAAATTGAACAGGCACAGATCTTAAGCCAATTTATGCAGGGTTTTAGAGATTTATATGTCGAAAGCAATTTAGGAAAACAGAAATTATCAAAACAGGATGCATTCAATATGTCTTTTGAATACTTTATTAAAAAAGCAGGTTTAAATAGAGGTTCTCCCGAGGCTGATTTGTGGTGGACTATTTTCTACCGCACCGCCTTCCTACCTTTAAATATAAATAATCCCAAAGACAAAACTCAAAGAATTCCCAATCCAGTATTTTTTGCGGCAACTGATCTTATTAGTATTAAAGAGACAGAAGACTTTAGGTTTCTGATAAAAGTGTTCTCTCAGAAAAAGAAAAGTAAGAGAAGGCCGGTGACCACACCAGGGACCAGCCAATTACTTAAATTTCTAATATCTGAAGGTAAGGCCACTTTTGTTAGCTTATCATATTTGGAACAAAGAGAGTTGTTAGCTAAATTGTCTTTAGATTACCATCTGGGAAAAGAAGAGAAAGAGGCCTTTATAGCGGCAGCAGTAAGGCGCGGTGCTTCAAAACCGTCTAATGGAATGGATGAAATAGGCCTTAGTTCACCCTTGTCTACTGAGAATCCAGGTTCTAGTCCATTGATTAGTAAGAAGTCAAGAAAACATATCACAATCAGGAGGTTCCTCGCACCGAAGTTCCAGCATATTCTATCTTTTATAATGATGACGGCTATTTTTTA
>JABMQK010000160.1 GCA_013203265.1 bacterium
AAGTAATACTAAATGCCATCCTCTGGGGTTCTCTTACAGCAATTTCTCCTCCGGGCATCTTTAAATATTTAAAGTGTGCAACTCGCCTAAAACCAATTCTATCAACCACCATAAACTCTCCACCCCAAATATTACCATCACTGCCGTATCCTGTTCCGTCGAAGGCAACACCGATAACTGGTTTCGAAATCTTGTTAGTTGCTAATATCGAGGCTATGTGAGCGTGGTGGTGCTGAACCGGTATTTTTCTTCCGATAAGTGAATTAGCGAATTGTGTAGAAAAATAAGCTGGGTGCATATCAAAAGCAACTACTTCGGGATTTAATTTGATCTTTGAAATGGACTTTTTGAATTTGGTAAAATTATCTGGGTTATCTAAATTTCCAAAGTCTTTAGATGAGCTTAATCTATTATTCTTAAAAATGCAGTATCTGCTTTTTATATCTGCGCCCAAAGCAAGAATGGTATGATTATTTTGTAATTTCATTGTTCCCTAAAATCTCAATAAGAATGTTCTCTATTAAAACTAATTTCTCAAGCACATTTTTAGAAATTGATTCGCCAAATTCTAAATTTTCAGGTTCTATTCCCAACATAAATATCTCTGTCTTTATCTGGCTTTTGATATTATCAATCATCAACCTTGGCGACATGTTATGAGTTGAAAATCCATATTCAG
Source organism: bacterium (assembly GCA_013203265.1). Taxonomy (GTDB): domain Bacteria; phylum Omnitrophota; class Gorgyraeia; order Velamenicoccales; family JABMQK01; genus JABMQK01. Next base: position 680 of record JABMQK010000160.1, read on the forward strand.
GTATTTGCTCTGCTTTAATTAACCTCATTGTTGATGGCTCTTCCTCCATGCTTACTGCATCAACAAACAAAATTACATCGGGCTTTAGCTTGACGATCTTACCTATGTAATTTTCTGGACTAGAACCAACATCTAAACAGCTCGCTGTTGTCTTATTCTGTATTCTACTTATTAACGCTGGCCCAAAACCATCATCTGCTCTTAACTGATTGCCGATGCCCACTATTAACACTCTACCTAATAACAAATGGGATAGCTCAACTTTAAGATCTTTAAAGGATGTAGACATATTGAATATTATATTTTTTCTGTGGTAAGAGTAGTCTTTCTTCTACATCTTGCGCAGATTATCTTCATCCTGTCTGAGCGAGACGAAATATCAACTGCAGACTTTACTTCATCATCTGAGATGCCCAGCTCTTTCAATCTGGTCATATATAGGGTAGGATTAGAATATGTGAGTTCTCCCAGTTCCTCTGCAATCCAAATCATATGGTCTTTACAACCAATGACCTCTCCACAAATTTCACATAACAATAATTCTTTTTCTATCGACTCTTGGCAATGTCTTCTGTCAAAACAAGAAAGTTCCCATTCATTTGACAATTTTATGCCTTCTTTGGTAATGCAATAGGCCTGGCATTGGCCACAGAATATGCAAATATCTGAATAATGAATTATCTTTCTTCGCGGATTATCATCTAAAATATCTTCGTGTGAGATAGCGCCTACCGGACATACATTCTCACAGGCTAGACAACCTACGCAACTATCTTGATTAAATTTAGGCTTTCCTCTAAAATTTGGATGCGGTGTGTGAGGCTGCTTTGGGAATTTAGAAGTATATGGACCTCTAATTAAAGCCAATATGGCCTCTTTAAGCTCTCTTAATTTGGGATACTTCATTTTTAATGAGCCCCAAACTTACGGAATGCCTACCTGACGGTAGTCAGGAAATGAACGTAAGTTTGATGGGCGAATTTAACCCCCCCCACCACTTTTAGCAATGAGGTATCTCCTTACATAAAACGTTTATCTTTCTTCAAACCCAGCCACTTTTAATTGTAAAGCCCTATCTAAAAGTGGTGGGGGGTAAGTTCGGATATATAAGTTATGTCGCTTATTATTGTATTTAATATATACTCCATAACTTATATCCTCACTTATCCTCAGCATACTTATCGCATACAGACTTATTCCATAATTTTACACCTGAGCGATGCGCTGCCCTGGCTAAGGCGTGCGCAGAAACAGGTGCGGTCAAAATAACAAAAATAATACACAAGATGGCTTTAATACCAGTGGCGCTAAATCCACGCATTAAAAATAAACCAAATAAAATACTAACAGTGCCTAAAGTCACGCACTTAGTAGATGCCTGAAGACGATTGTAGATATCCGGCAGTCGAACTAAACCAAGGCATCCAAAGAAATCAAATATTATTCCAATAAACACAAAAATTATTCCGAATATCTCACTCATCAAAATTTCTCCCCTCTAAATATTTTGC
>JABMQK010000161.1 GCA_013203265.1 bacterium
GGAACAACAGCCTTCATTTCTTTACTTTGGAACTTACCGAAATCCCTCTTTATTTTAACAATTTCATTAATACGTTCTGTCACAATACTCTCTGTCTCTCCTAGCTTTTTCTTTATTGCACTGCGCTCCTGCTCTAAATTATCCAATTTTCTGTAAAGGGTCGCTTTAGTATTCTCTAAATCTTTAATTCGAGAACGCATCTGGATATTGTCTTCTCTTAATCCATCTAACTGTCTTAACATTGCCTCCTTATCATTCTTCTCCCTTACTAAATCTTCGGATAATGAATTCGCCAATCTTTCATTATATGTAGCACGCCTCTCTAAATCTTCTTTTAGCTGAGTGACACTCTTTAGTTCCATTTCAAATGAATTTTTTTCTCTAAATATCTCATCTGCTCTATAGGTTACCTCTTTTAACTGTGACTTAATATTCTCTAATTCAAGTTCAGCGGCGGCTTTCTGTCTTAATACCTCTGCCCAAAAGGCCTGTTGTGAAGAAGTAGGAGAATATATAGAAGGAGCAACGACTTCTTCTCCTGTTTCTTTCCCTTCCTTCTTTCCTTCTTCTATTATTATTTTCTCTTTTTCTTCTTCTCTCTTAACTTTCTCTTCTTCTAGCTCTCTCTTGAGTTCACGCTTATCTCCTATGAGGCTTTGAATCTTATCAATTAAACTATCCCTCTCACTAGAAGTCAACTCTAGTCTTTCTTTTATCCTCGCAATTTCCTGCTGGAGGCCTTTTCCTTTTGACTCGACTTCTTCTAACTGGCTGGTAAGGGCTCTATTTTTCCCTACGGCTTTGGAGAAATCTTTGGTAAGCTTATCATATTCTTTATTTGATTGAGCTAACTCTCGCTCAATAACTTCTTTACGTGCCTGAATTTTACCATTGATAATATTTAATTGGAAGGCGATAAGTAAACTTATAGCTGCTAAGACTCCTAGTCCGATAACTAAAAGTTTAATTTTCTTATCCATTCAACCCCCTTTTAATGAGCACACGGCTTATGGAACGAATAAAGTGAGTAAACATAAGTCGCTGTCCGAATTAAACCCCCCACCACTTTTTATTAGATATCGCTCATTAAAAGTGGTGGGGGGTCAAATTCGGACATACAATTTACATTCATTTCATTCTGTAAATTGTGTCCTCATCTGACCTTTAAACTTCAAAATAGCATAATATATATATGAGTTCAAGAAAAAAACCAAAAAAAATTAAAAAGTATTATTTTTTTATCTTGCTTAATCCGCTATTTATCTTATTGCTATTGCTTATGTTACTGATTTATTCCTTAATACCAGCGAATACTTCACGCACAACAAAATTAGCTGCTCCTAAAGCTACAGCATTTTCCCCTAATCGTGAAGGGATAATTTTGACTGCGCTACTAGCTTCATTAAAAGACCACTCACAAACAGTGCGTTTTATCTCCTCAATAAAAGGTATTCCTGCTTCTTCTAGACCTCCACCTATAATAACTACCTGGGGATTAAAAAAATTGATTAAAAAGGCAACTTTAATACCCAGGCGTCTTGCTGCATTTTTTATTATTTCTAAGGCCAAAGGATCGTCTAGGCGTACTGCCTCGAATATATTCCTTAAATTTAAATTATCCAAAGAACCACTACAAAGTTCCCAAATTTTAGAACTTTTATTTGACGGCATTTTCTCTCGCGCGGCATCCAACATGCCCATATCGATTTCCCAACGTTTTAAAAAGCATGGTTGGCCAGCTTCACAACTAAAACCCCGTTGTTCCTTCGGATTACATATAGACATTTCTCCTGCGCAACCACTAGCGCCTCGATATATCTGACCATTAATCATAATCCCACATCCTACCCCGGAAAACATATATAAAAGATCTTTTACTTCCAAATCTCGACTCAACCACTGCTCACCAAAACATGCCATCGTAGCATCATTATCAACACAAACGGGATAGTTAAATTCTTTTTCTATAATATCTTTCAAAGATAGAGGAATGAGTGAATAGGTATTTTCGGTTTTATCTACCTTTTCAGGCCAACGCACAGTCTCCCTATTGCTATCAACTATACCTGCTATGGCTACCCCTATTCCCTTAATCTTATCCTTATGCTCTGTGGCCTGCGCCAATAAATCTTTTATGAGTTTTAATATTGAATCTACTATAGCGTCTGCTTTGTTCTGTGGCTTATCTCTTTTAATTCTAAAAATTAACCTACCCCTCATATCCACTAATACCGCGATAATACTTGAAAGATTAAACCCAATACCAATAGCGCATCCAGAATCATTATTTAAATCTAATAAAACAGGCCTTCTCCCCCCTCTGGAAACATCCAATTCCTTTTCGAATATTAATTTTTGATGCAAGAACTCTTCTACATAATTTGAGACGGTGACTACATTTACTCCTATAAAGCTAGAAATTTCTGTCTTCGAAATTGGCCCGGACCGCCTAATAGTATCCAAAATAGAAAGGTTCTTTTTAGACCTATCAGACAGGACTTCTAATTTAAACCCTAAATCTCGCATCTTAATACCCACCTTCTCCGTGGCTTTGAACAGTCCGTGGCAATTTCTTTAATTTATTAATTTAAATGGAACTAACCTTTTTTTCTTGTTCTTTAAATTTACTTAAAAAGTTATCTACTTCTTTATTTTTCTTTGCCAGGGCAAATAGCATTGACCAAATACATAAATTACGCATATAGTGGTCGCCAAATATATATTCGCCTGTAGAACTAGAAAAAATATCCGGCTGGTTCCAAACATTCTTTTCGTTCTCAGAGATATTTGACCATATTCGCCTGCCTATCTCATCTGCTTCTTTTTCAAAACCTTCATATATGGCCAAACTCAAAAAGCTGTAATTTACTCCTATCCAGACGTTTGCAGAATGTAGACAGCTATTATCTCTCTCTCCATTAGAAAGCATGGAAGTAGTAATCCCATAAGGGGAATCTTTTGCGTTTAATTCTAATATTGTCTTAATAGCCCTCTTTACCTTTATCTTGGATACTATGTAACCCAAATCCAATAGGTGCGCATACCACTGCCCTGCAAGCTGTCCGATAGTACAAGACAGACTAATCTTAGGTAAACCTTTAGAACTTCTATTGTTTCTATTATTATACTCTATAAAATATGTTTTATGCCACAACTTTTTTTCAAAATTTCTTCTGCCCTTCTTAAAATATTCTTCTGCAACCTTCTGAGTATCTTTATCTTCCATAATCTGACTTATTTTTATCAGAGCGAGTAAGGCCGCTAAAAATATACTAGAGGTATAAGAACTCGCTCCATAACAATCCCAAAGATCAAACGTATGATCTGCCCCTTCATTATCCGGCAAGCCGTCTTTATTTTTATCTGTATCTGTCAACCAATAAAATGCCTTCTTTATAAAAGGATAAAGCCTCTTTAGAAAATCCGAATTCTTTGTCCAAAGATAATCTCTATAAGACATCAAAATAAATTTAGAATTTAAATCTTTCCAATATAGACGATTGGTACTAATACTAGGCAAATCTAGGCGCATTCTTCCTAAATCATGCATTATATATCCGTTAGCACGCTGCGCTTCTGCAAACTGTATCAATTCTTTCATCTCTAATTGAGGAAAAAGTAAAGCTAAAGCTAATGAGGAATAGAAACGGACATCCATAGTGCCTGCAAGAGGACAGACCTGCGGAGACTCAAGAAAGGCAAATTTCATCCTCCTCGTCCAAAGAGTAGAAGAAAAGAATATATACAAATTATTCAGAAGTGCATCTTTTAACCATTCAGGTAGTTTTAATTTTTTAAGCTGATCTACAAACATAGTTGTCTTTTCATAAAGTTCTCCCTTATTGTTAAAAACATAGCGCGCTGTTTCCCTAGAGTTTTTAAAATAATTACTATAAATATGCCCGTCTAAGCAAAGAGGAAAATTCCAACTTAAAATAACTGGTATTTTTATTTTTGATTTTGGTTTCAATCTAAATTTTACACAAAGCGCTCCTCCTAATTCTACGCTTTCAGAATTTACTGGTATTTCTGAATTGATATTCGGAAGTTCTCCGTCCCTCGAAAATAATTTAAATGCTTCCAGATTAATTTCCTCTTTATTAAAAATAAAAGGCCTAGACGCTAAATCATATTCGCCTAAATAACTAATCGTGTATTTCTTTGATTTCAAAACAGCGATACTCATGTTCCCCTGGGCCAAGTCTAGCGGCGAATGCCTCTTTAAAAGCATATTAAGAGAAATCATATTGGGCTCTTCTATAATTTGGTTGAATCTACCCACGCACCATTCACCAATTATATTCCTAACATTAATAAACAAGGCTGCATCAACATAACGACTGGAAGGATTACTTATTTTAAATTGAAATACTGCTGTAGGTAAACATGAGTTCTTTTCTTCCCCGGGTATAAAAGGAGAATGTGCTTCTAAAGAAATCTTTAACGGTATTTCTTTATCTTGATAATCTAGGTGAGCAAAAGGAAATTCACCTTTATATTTAATCTCTTCTACTGTGGGGTAATCAGAAATTTTTACAGTCTGGAGTAACTTTGATATCTTTTTCTTGCTGTCTTTATAATAAATACCAAAATGATACCCTAAAACTCCAACCGTCTCGTTTTCCGAAGAATTAGTAAAAGGCTTATTTAAATTATTAAGGAAGGTAAAATTATCTAAAACACCTGAAGGCATTATATCTAATTTGCCTGCTCCGATACCTCCGAGAGTCACGCCGGACTTTACAAATTGTGTAGAATTAAATCTTGCCATCTTTATTCTTTATTGCTCTCTGCATATACATCCGCCATCTCTATCGTTCCATCAACAACTCCAGATGACCCTACTAAAACCACATTTACTACCTTTGTGCCTAAATCCTGATAGCTAGTTTCAAATTGATATTCATTAAAAGGGTTTTGATTACTGCCTAATTGTCCCGACCAGAGATAAGTGAAATCTTCCTGTAAACAACCGGTATCTGTAAAATATGAATTGGTTTGGAATTTAATCGTTTCATCTAAATAATCTTTCCCCGCCCTTGCAAATAGCTCTAAATATAAATA
>JABMQK010000162.1 GCA_013203265.1 bacterium
CGATATCTTTTGTATAATATATACGTTTTTCTTTTGAATATCCCCTGATTTCGTTCTGAAATTCTAAATCTGCCTTCTTGTTTGCTTCGGTTGCAATTTTAACGGCCTCATTATAATCTTTTGTCAACTTTAGAACAAGAATGTATTTATCTTGCCAAATTTCTCCTTCTATATCTGCTTCTATATCTACTTCTACATCAACAATTTCTACCTCTTGATCAACCGGGCTTGCCTGGGTAACTGCGTCTTGAGCAAAAGCATAAGCGGTCATCAAGGAAAGTATTAAAATTGGTAGTAATAAATTTTTTTTCATTTATCTCCTCCTTGTTTGATGGAACGTAAGTCTTCCCTTTTTGAACTATCCCTTTTCTATTTATGTCAAATATCTAATTCCAAACTTACATCCAGTCACATCTTACACTAAACTTTCTCTTAAAAGGTCTGACCGAGGAATAGATAAAATTTTGCGTCTGAGCTATCCTCAGCAATACCGCATCCTAAATACAACGGCCCGAAGATAGTATCGAAGCCGATAAAAAAGCTCCCGCCTACAAGCAAATCTCCCAAGTCGATATCGCCACGTCTATCCCAGACATTGCCGAATTCAAGGGAACCTCCCAGATAAATAGCCTCTGCCCAGCCAGTAGAGATCTCAGTAACTCTGTAGTAATATATGACTCTTCCTAATCCTATATGCTGGCCCCTTAATTGCCCTTTTCTGTAACCGGAAAGCGATAAAAAACCACCTAGTGTAAATTCGTCATAAAAAGGTATATCTCTGCCTAAGTTCGTGCCGGCGTATAGATCCGTCAAAAACGTGTGTTTATCAAATGTTGTTGCTTTCATTAAACTTAAGCTCAATTTGTCATAGGACTCATCTGCCCCTAAGTTTTTTCTGGCCATAAAAATATCACTGCCAAAGTAGAAACCTCGACGAGGAAAATTCCAGTCATCAAACTGATCAAATACAAAACTGGCTGTTAATGCAGCCTGGTCAATGTTAAATTCTGGCAGGGTATCCTCTCCCACAAAACGGCCCGCCTTTATCTTGCCTCTAAGCATCCCTAATCTTGCCTGGGCAAATGTGCCTAAATTAGCACCTAAATCAAGACCGCCCACAAAAGAACGCACGCTATATTGTGAAGTGCGGGCATCACCCGAATAGACATCTGTTATGTCTCTTTCGTATTCAAATTTAGGGCAGATAAAAAAGCGATCCAAATAGTCTAATGGCTGATAAAATTCGGAGAGGAATCTATACGTCCTGCCCACCTGCAGCTCATTCTTCCATTCGGCGCCAAACCTATTCAGCTGGGTGGCGGTGTAATCTATAACAAGATTGTAGTAGCCGTCTCCTTCAAAATCATCGGTGATATTTAAGCCAAAACGAAGGTAATTAGGTCCCCAGGATTTTTCTTCTGCTTTAATCAAAAGCCCTGTTTTATCCCGTTCTTTAATAAGTTTAAAATCTACCCGCTCAAAGTCACCGCTCGCATAGACGCGCGTCAAATCGCCTTTAAGGGTCTCTAAATTTAGTTCTTCTCCTGGCTTGGTTTTAATTTTTCCTTTGATTACATCAGGTGCAACACGCGCGAGCTCCTCTACTTTCACATAATCAATAATAGTCGATTCTAAAATATCTCTTTGTTGCCTTGTATGAAATACTCGATATTCATCACTGGAGACAGAGTAGCGCTGTAACTGACTTACAAATTTACGCGCTGTTTCTTCTCCCAAAACAATAATCTCTGGTATCCTTTGAAAATCTGCCGTCGAGATATCCCCTAAATCAGGTGAAATCAAAAGGTCTTCTTCTTTAAGTTTGGCTATCTCCTCCTTAACATTCCGTAAAGTCACAATGCCGATAACCTGCATCGTAATATCTAGGACAGACTTTAACTCCTCGCGACTAAGAAGTGCGCTCCCTACATCTACGGCAATAATAATATCAGCGCCCATTTGTCTAGCAATATCAATAGGAAGATTTTTAACAATGCCTCCGTCTACTAATAGGCGGCCGTCGATTTCTACCGGAGAAAATACAGCTGGCACAGACATACTCGCCCTC
>JABMQK010000163.1 GCA_013203265.1 bacterium
CGCTCTTTTAGAATATTTTCATAAAATTCGATCTCAAATCTTATATTATCTTCTTTATCTTTGCGCACAATCATCTCTCCTTAAGAATTATCCTCTGGTTGGTTTTACGGGCAATATCCTCAAGCAATTCCTTATATTCCTTATATTCTTCCTGTAAAATAATCTTTCTCTTCAAACTATATCTCTCATAAAAAGATATTGTTTTATCGTCCTTGGTATAATTATTTTCGAACTCAATCAACCCAGAATCAATCTTTAGGTTCTGAGGTAAATATTCTATAGTAAGGTTTTCTGGAAATTCTATTTTAATAGCTACTATTGTTTCAAATAAAGCAGGATATTCAATAGGATAGCTTCTCTCTTCTTTTACTACAGCCAAAATATCTATATTGCCCAGTTGTGGTAATAATCTAGACTTACCAGCATTAGTGAGAAACTCTGGCGCCTGAAATTCATACTCTAAAACTATATCTTTATCCAAATCATCTATGTTTCTAATCTTGTAGTCTAGGAGGCGTGCACCCGGAGCTATACTATTGGCGGTACCTCTTAAAACCTCTTCAATTAGTTTGGGTTTGGTAAATTGTAACCAAAATCTTTGACTTTGATTAAATATTCCAGTTGTATCTATTCTTCGACTGGCATATATGGTTTCGTCTTTATTTATTTTAATCTGCATTGTAATCTGTGAAGAATTTTTCTTAGCCTCAAAGCTCGGAGTTGAAATAATTTTATAACCGTCGTCTAATATCGCTAATACCAATCTATCTTGATCCATAACGGGCAGATCACCAAATGAAACCGTCTGGCCTGTCGCATCCATAAATACCCACTCTCCCTGAAAATCTGCTACGGCGATACAGTGATTAAATGCTATGCTGGGAAAATCTCTATTTAAATTTATATAGTCAAAAGTCCCTATCAATACGGGATAGGCTTTTATACCTATTGATTTCAACATAGCAATTAGCAGTATCGCCTGGTCTTTACAATCCCCATACTTATTCTTAAATACGTCTCTGGCCTCGTGAGGCTCATATCCTGCCTGGCCATATTCGACAGCCACATAGCGAATATCCTGTGCGCAGAAATTATATATCGCCCTTAATTTATCTTCCTGTGTTTGTTTATCCTTTATCAACTCATCTATTTTGTTCTGAATATCGCTATCAATTTTTGTTTTATCTTTATATAAATCATGCCACCATCTATAAACATCATCCCATTTTTCAAAAGTCGACATCATAATAATAGGATTTACCCTGGAAATCGGAGACATATTCGGCTCTGGTAAAATTTCCGGGATATTCTCCATGTACCAAGAAAATACCTTTTTATTATCGATGATATTTACCGCGGGGTCCAGCTGTGCATTAAAATCATTATATTTTGAATTTATAATTTTGTAATTAAAATCTCTGTCCTTTGGCAACTTTACAGCAAACTTAGAAATCTTTACAGGTTCATTTTCCTGAACCCTGTAATTTAAAATAAAATCTTTTTTATTGACCATCTGCTTACGTAATATCTTGGCCTGATATTCAATTATTACACCATCGGCAACTTCAGGCATTGAAATAATTCTTGCACGCGCATTGCTATAAAGCGGATAATTAAGGTATATAGAAACATCCCGAATATTTTTATCCCCCACAGATATTACTGAGCCGTCCGGTTTTATGGTACGTGCAAAATCTAATTCAACTTCTTCAAAAGTAGAATCGTAACCAATATGAATCTCAGAGAACTCTCTTTTGCCCCTTTCATTAAATATCTTTACCATAAAATGTATAACGAACTGAGCTGTATTGTCTTTGAAAACCTCAAATTCCTCTTCGGCGATTAAAATCACAGCTCCAGCCTCAGGATAATCCTGCTCGAGAGGGGCATTATCAAGAATATCCTTTAAATTCTGTTTAGATAGGGTATCTTCGGAAAGATTTATAGCGTCAATTCTCGCCTTAGCCTTAGCATAATCCTTGCTTTTTTTAGAAATAGAGGAATAAACATCAAGTGCCTTATCGTAGAGATTCTTTTCCTCCAGCGACTCGCCATAATAATATAGATACTCGTCGTCATTTAACTTGCCTAATCTATCAAATTGTGCGAGTGCGTCGCTTGGCTGTGAATTCTTAAAATAAGCTATAGCCAGTTTTTTTTGGGCCTCTTGTGACTCTAAATCTAAAAAACAATCTATCGCTTC